>NZ_JBHXNP010000031.1:0-80336 GCF_042719495.1 Streptomyces sp. NPDC058525 | reverse complement strand
GGCGCGAAGCGCACGTACGGGGTCTGGGGCGGAGCCCCAGTTTCGGGAAGGGGCGGGGTGGGGGACAAACAACTCGACCACCCCGAGGAACCCATGACCACCACCGCCATCACCAACATCGGCAGCCTCGTCACCAACGACCCCGCCCTAGGCGACGGCAGCCCCCTCGGCCTCCTCCAGGACGCGACGGTCGTCATCGACGGAGACAAGATCGCCTGGGTCGGCCCCACCGCCAAGGCCCCGGCGGCGGACGACACGTACGACGCGCAGGGCCGGGCGCTGATCCCCGGCTTCGTCGACAGCCACAGCCACCTCGTCTTCGCCGGCGACCGCACCCAGGAGTTCAACGCCCGGATGTCCGGCCGCGCCTACTCCGCCGGAGGCATCCGCACCACCGTCGCCGCCACCCGCGCCGCCACCGACGCCGAGCTCGAGGCGAACCTGGTGCGCCACCTCGACGAGGCGCGCCGCCAGGGCACCACCACCTTCGAGACCAAGTCCGGCTACGGACTCACCACCGCCGACGAGGCCCGCGCCCTGCGCATCGCCGCCGCGCACACCGAGGAGGTCACCTACCTCGGCGCGCACATCGTGTCCCCCGACTACGCCGAGGACCCGGCCGGCTACGTCGGCCTCGTCACCGGCGAGATGCTGACCGCCTGCGCCCCGTACGCCCGCTGGGTTGACGTCTTCTGCGAGAAGGGCGCCTTCGACGGGGACCAGGCCCGGGCGATCCTGACCGCCGGCGCGGCCGCCGGGCTGATCCCGCGCGTCCACGCCAACCAGCTGTCGTACGGGCCCGGCGTCCAGCTCGCCGTCGAACTCGAAGCGGCCTCCGCCGACCACTGCACGCACCTGACCGACGCCGACGTCGACGCCCTCGCCCAGGCCGCCGCCACCACGGTCGCCACCCTGCTGCCCGGCGCCGAGTTCTCCACCCGCGCCCAGTGGCCCGACGCCCGCCGCCTGATCGACGCCGGCGCCACCGTGGCCCTGTCCACGGACTGCAACCCCGGCTCCTCCTACACCAGTTCCATGCCGTTCTGCATCGCGCTCGCCGTCCGCGACATGCGGATGACCCCCGACGAGGCCCTCTGGTCGGCCACCGCCGGCGGAGCCCGCGCACTGCGCCGCACCGACATCGGCACCGTCACCCCCGGAGCCCGCGCGGATCTGGCCCTGCTCGACGCGCCCAGCCACGTCCACCTCGCCTACCGCCCGGGTGTCCCGCTCGTTTCGGGCGTGTGGCAGCGGGGTGTCCGCGTGCGCTGACGAACGGTCAATTCCGGCCTGCCCTTTGTCTTCCCTCCGCAAGGCCCCGGGCGTACCTTGAGCCACCAATCTGATGTGTCGTCAGTAACTTGTGGTCCCGAGGTCCGAGGGGAAGACGAAGGTGTCCAACCGGAAACGCTCCACCGCGCTCGCGCTGGCCTCCGCGCTGGCCGGATCGGCGGTCCTGCTGGCCGCCCCCGCGGCCCAGGCCGCGGTCGTCGACGTGGCCTACGACTGCAAGACCCCGATCGGCGACAAGTCGGCGGTGTCGCCCATCGACATCAAGGCCGTCAAGGAGGGCGACGGCTACAAGCTGACGATGTCCTTCCAGAAGGGCGTCTCGTCCAGCCCCATCGAGCTGGGCAAGGGCGCGATGAACCCCAGCGCGGTCATCGTCGTCGGCGGAGCGGAGAAGGCCTCCGTCCCGGTCTCCGGCCCGCCCAACCCCGAGGCCGCGCCCGCCAACACACCCATCAAGATCACCGACCTCTCGGGCACCTACACCCCCAAGAAGAGCGGCAAGGTCACCTTCACCGCCGGCGTGCTCACCATCAAGGCGATGGGCACCACGACCACCTGCACCCCCGGCAACAGCCCGGGCCCGTCCCTGGAACTCGACGTCACCGCCGCCGGTGGCGGTGCCCCGGCCGGTGACGAGGACGGCGACGGCGCCCTCCCGCAGACCGGCCCCACCGACTCCGCCCTCGCCCTCGGCACCCTCGGCGCCACCGTGCTGCTCTCCGGCGCGGCGGGCGTGCTCTGGCTGACCCGGCGCGGCCGGCGGGCCCGGTCCTGAACGGAGCACCCCCGGCCATGCCCGTGCTCCGACCCGCCCGAAGGCTCCGCCGCCGCGGGGTGCCGCTCCTCGCGGCCGCCGCCCTGTACGCGGCCGCCGCGGCGCCCGCCGCGGCCGCCGAGCCCGGCTGGACCGCCGAGCCCGTCGCCGGAACGGCCGCCGCCGCCCGGCCCGGCGGCGACCGCCCCTTCTTCTACCTGGCCGGAACCCCCGGCACCGTCCTCGAGGACCGCATCGCCCTGGCCAACACCACCGACCAGGAGCGCACCATCACCCTGCGCGGGGCCGACGCCTACAACACCCCCGACGGCGCCTTCGCGGTCCGCCCGGCCGGCCCCGCCGCCGAGGGCCGACCGCAGGCGCCCGGGAGCGGCGCCGGATCCTGGATCAGCTTCGGTGCCGGAGCCACCGTCAAGATCCCGCCCCGCACCCGCGCGGTCGTCCCCTTCACGCTCACCGTGCCGCCCGCCTCCCCGCCCGGCGACCACCCCGCCGCCGTCGTCGCCACCGAAGGCGGCCACGAGGTCGGCGTACGGGTCCACCTGCGGGTCAGCGGCCCCACCCTGGCCGCCCTCACGGTCGAGGACGTCGCCGTACGGGGCAGGGGCTCGGCCGCCGTCGTCTCCTACACCCTCGTCAACCGCGGCAACGTGGCCCTCGCCCCCGAGCTGGGGCTCGAGGCCGAGGGGCTCTTCGGCGAGGTGCCCGGCCGCACCGGCCGCGCCCTGCCCGTGGAACTGCTCCCCGGCCAGCGGGTGGAGCTGACCGAACCGTGGCCCGGAGCCCCGGTCCTGGACCGGGTGAGCGTCACCCTCACCGTCACCGCCCCCGGCGGCGCCCGCGCGGTGGCCGCCGGATCGCGCTGGCTCGTGCCCTGGAACCTCGTCGGCTGGACGGGGGCCGGGCTGCTCGTCCTCGGCGGGACCACCGCGGCCGCGCTGTACCTCGTACGCGCCCGCCGGCCCCGCCCGGACCCGTCGCCCGACGAGCCGACCGCGGCCGGACCTGTCCCTGCACCGGAACACGAACTGACGGGAGCCTCCCGGTGAGAAGACTCGGAGCCCTGCTCGCCGCCGGGCTGGCCGTGTGCGCGCTGGCCCTGCTCCCGGCGCCCCCGGCCGCCGCCGACGAGGGCAAGGCCGCCGTGGCGCTCTCGCTCCAGGAGGCCGCCAAGGGCACCGAGATCACCGTCACCGGCACCGGCTGGCGGGCCAAGACCCTGGTCATGCTGCTGGTCTGCGGACAGAACATGATCGGCGGCACCAACAGCTGCGCCAACTCCGACGGAGTCGCCGTATCGGTCGGCGACGACGGGCGCTTCGCCGCGCAGCTGCCCGTGGTGGCGCCGCCCAAGCCCTGCCCCTGCGTCGTCAACGTCACCTCCGTCAACGGGGACCAGTCCACCGTCGCCGCCGCGCTCAAGATCACCGACCACGAGACGGCCCCGCTGCCCGCCGAATCGGGCACGGCCCGCCTCGCGATGCTCACCGGTGTCCGCCTGGAGGGCGACGACGGGGTGCTGACCTGGTTCGGGGCCCCGCCCAGCCGGACGTTCAAGGTCACCGTCGGCAACCTCGGCTCCGCCCCCGTCAAGGACCCGGTCTTCCAGCTCGGCACCGCCCACGGGGTGTTCGCACCGCTGTGGGAGGAGGTCCGCTGGAAGGGCACGATCGCTCCCGGCGGCAAGGCGGAGATCGCCCTGAACGTGGCCCTGACCGCCGGCGCCCACGGGGACTACACCGTCTCCCTCAA
Source organism: Streptomyces sp. NPDC058525 (assembly GCF_042719495.1). Classification (NCBI taxonomy): domain Bacteria; kingdom Bacillati; phylum Actinomycetota; class Actinomycetes; order Kitasatosporales; family Streptomycetaceae; genus Streptomyces; species Streptomyces sp. NPDC058525. The sequence goes on along the minus strand of NZ_JBHXNP010000031.1, from coordinate 76,516 downwards.
GTACGGCGAGACCGTCGTGGCCACCCAGCCCTGGGGCGTGGACCGGCCGTACGGGGTCCTGCTCTTCTGGGGCCTGCTCCTGCTGGTCATCCCGGCCGCGGTGTTCCGCGTCGGCATGGCCGTCGTCGACCGGGTCCGGCCGCGCACCGCGCCCGGCGCAGGCCGTCACCGGGGTTCTGGGCCCGCCGAGATGCCTGCCCAGGCCGGTACGTCTCCTGAGGCCACCACGGCACTACTGCCGTGGTTCGCCCCACCACCGACATCCGCACCGTCTGAGATCAGTCCGACGACGAAGGGACATTCTTGAATCCTCCCCTCCGGAAGAAGGGGATTCCTGGCTCACGCTGCCTGACGGACCAGCGGCCCGTCAGGTCTTCCGCGATCAGCACCAGCCGGGTTGAAACCAGCCCGGACGACAAAGGCGAAGCAAAAGGGGATGCACGTGCTTGGTTCTCGCTACGCACTACCTGTAGCCAACTATACACGCAAAGTTGCCAACCGGAGGCCCAGGTGAAGACCCAACGGAGGGTGAGCGCGGCCGTGGTCGCGCTGCTGCTCGGCGGCGCGGGTATCGCCATTTCGGCTTCTCCCGCCGTGGCCGCCGAGGCCACGTTCAAGGTCAAGTGCGTTCCGCCGGCCGGCGGAGGAGACCCGGTGGAGGGCGAGACCACCGCCAAGATCACGGCTCCGGCCACCGCCAAGGTCGGTGACGAGGTCGAGGTGGTCTGGGAGACCGTCAAGCCCGCCTCGAACAACACGGACCTGATGGACATCCCGCAGGACTCCGTGCAGCCCACCGGCTGGATCGCGGTGGGCGGCGGCGGAACGGGCGAGCTGAAGGTCGTCGGGGAGAAGAAGAACCCGCCGATCCCGAAGAAGGCCCCCATGGTCATGTCGCCCATGAAGGCCAAGCTGAAGCTCACCAAGGCCGGCAAGGTCACCCTGACCCCCGGCAAGTACGAGGTCGCCGTCACGTTCTCCTTCGGCACCTTCGTCACCAAGTGCGCGCCGACCGGCGAGGTCAAGGGCGGGGCGACCATCGACGTGGCGGCCGGCTCCAACGGCGGAACGACCGACGGAGGCACGAACAACGGCGGCAACAACAACGGCGGCAACAACAACGGAGGCAACAACAACGGCGGCACCTCCAGCGGCGGGAACGGCGGCCAGACCGACTTCCCGGGCAAGGCCGTCGAGGTCGCCTTCGACTGCGGCCCGGTCGTCCCCGGGGGCATCAAGACCCCGGTGACGATCAACGCGAAGAAGAACGGCGGCAGCTACGACCTGACCGTCAAGACGGCGAAGGGCGCGATGGCCGCGCCCATGGCCCTGCCCGCGGGGGCCCTCAAGCCCTCGATGAACGTCAAACTGGGCGGCGCGGACAGCGGCACGGTCAAGGTCACCGGCCCGGCCAACGCGGATCCGATCCCGGACAAGGCCCCGGTCAGCCTCAACGACATGACAGGGACCTACAAGCCGGGCAAGACCGGCAAGGTGACGCTGAGCCCGGACCAGCTGACCATCGACGTGACGATGGCCCCGGGCTCCACGCCGATCAACGTGCCCTGCAAGGCGACCAGCAGCGGCGTCTCGCTGGAGCTGGACACCACCGCCCAGGCGGGCGGCTCCGGCTCGCCCTCCACCACGGGCGCCACCTCCAGCGGTCCGGGCGGGCTCGCCGACACCGGCGCCGAGGACGAGGGCGGCATCAAGGCCCTGGCCTTGGTCGCCGGCACGGTCATCCTGCTCGGCGGCGCGGTCTTCACCTTCACCCCGTGGCGCCGCCTGCGCGGCACCCGCTAGCCGGCAGCGGCCGGCGGGCGGGGGCCCGGGCGCACCGGGCGCACGCGAAACGGCCCGGCACACCTTCCGGTGTGCCGGGCCGCTCGTGTGGCGAAGGGGGGTGCGTCAGTGCACGGAGCCCATCATCGACTGGACCTTCTTGCGGTACGAGTAGACCGCGAAGCCCGCGAGCACCGCCGCGAGGGCCTCGAAGCCGATCACCCACGTGCCGTTCAGGTCCACACCCGCGATGGAGAGCAGGCTGGTCGTGCAGTCACCGGCGGTGACCGCGAGGAACCAGACGCCCATCATCTGCGAGGCGTACTTCTGGGGCGCCATCTTCGTGGTGACCGAGAGGCCGACCGGGGAGAGGCACAGCTCACCGATGGTCTGGATCATGTAGATCGAGACGAGCCACATCGGGGAGACCATGGTGCCGTCGCCGGCCATGTTCATCGGGACGATGAAGACGAAGAACGAGGCACCGACCAGCACCAGGCCCATCGCGAACTTCACGATGGTGTTCGGCTCCTGGTTCTTGCGGGCCAGCCACAGCCACAGCCAGGCGAAGACCGGGGCCAGGGCCATCACGAACAGCGGGTTCAGCGACTGGTACCAGGTGGCCGAGAAGCCGAGGCCGAGGATGGTGTCGGCGGTCTTGGAGTCCGCGAACAGGGACAGCGTCGAGCCGCCCTGGTCGTAGATCATCCAGAAGACGGCGGCGGCGATGAAGAACCAGATGTAGGCCGTCATCCGCGACTGCTCGGGGTTCGACAGCTCCTTGTCGCGCTTGATGCGCGTCAGCACGGCCACCGGGATGATCAGACCGGCCAGCGTCAGCGGGACCAGCGCCCAGTTCAGGGTGTAGTAGCCCAGCCAGACCACGGCGCCGTAGAAGACGGCGACGCCCCCGACCCAGAGCAGGACCTTCCTGATGACGGCCGAGCGCTCCTCGGGGGTCAGCGGGTTCGGGACCTCGCTGCTCTTCGGGCTCAGGTTCTTGGTGCCGATCAGGAACTGGGCGAGGCCAAGGCCCATGCCGACGGCGGCGAGGGCGAAGCCCAGGTGCCAGTTGTGCTCCTTGCCGACCGTTCCGACGATGAACGGGGCGACGAAGGCACCGAGGTTGATGCCGATGTAGAAGATCGTGAAGCCGCCGTCGCGGCGCGGGTCCTCCGGGCCGTCGTACAGGTGGCCGACCATCGTGGAGATGTTGGCCTTCAGCAGACCGGAACCGGTCGCGACGAGGATCAGACCGACGAAGAACATCGCCTGGCCGGGAAGGGCCAGCGACAGGTGACCACCCATGATCACGAAGCCGGCGATCGCGACCGTCTTGCGGGCACCCCAGACGCGGTCACCGAACCATCCGCCCGGCATGGCCATCAGGTAGACCATGGAGACGTACACGGAGTAGATGGCCGTGGTGGTGGCCGCGGTCATCGCAAGGCCGCCGCCCTGGCTGCCCGTGGCGGCGTCGGCGCCGCCCGAGACCAGGTAGTACACGAGAAGTGCGCGCATGCCGTAGTAGGAGAAGCGCTCCCACATCTCGGTCATGAACAGCGTGGCCAGGCCACGGGGGTGGCCGAAGAAGGTCGGTTCCGCGGACGGATCCGCCGAGTCCTTCGTCAGGCTGGAAGCCATGGTCGATCCTTGCTTGCTCGGGACGCGTGGCTTCGTGAGCCCATCAGCGCCCGGTGGGGGGTGGCCGGCACCGGCAGCGAAGGTCCCACCCCACGCCCGGGGGTCTCGTCCCCGTGGGGTTCGGGGGCGAAGAGACATCCGTAACCGGGATCCACGCCCGGCGCGCATCATCGCGCGGCGGGCCCGGCCCACAGGTCATTCACTGTCATCAAGCCCGGACAGGTCAGTCCGTCAAGACTGCCCGGTCCGGTCAGGACAGAAATAGAGACCTTCGGCGCGGTTTTCGGCACAAAGGTCCCTGAGGTAGTGCATCAGGCGTCTCGACACCATACGACACGACAGGGCGGCATAAGGAAGGACTTGAGATATGGATCACAGGCCATCAGGGAACCGTCTGACCATATTCGAAGGCGGTTAGCAGTTCATAAGCCCAGATAAACAGGGGTGTTCCCGCAGCCCCCTCGAACCAGTCGCCTCGGACTACCATCACCCACATGACGCGTGTACTGCTCGCCGAGGACGACGCATCCATCTCGGAACCCCTGGCCCGCGCCCTGCGCCGGGAGGGGTACGAGGTCGAGGTCCGGGAGGACGGCCCCACGGCCCTGGACGCCGGACTGCAGGGCGGCGTGGACCTCGTCGTCCTGGACCTGGGCCTGCCGGGCATGGACGGCCTGGAAGTGGCCCGCCGGTTGCGCGCCGAGGGACACGGCTTCCCGATCCTGGTCCTGACCGCCCGCGCGGACGAGGTCGACACGGTCGTCGGCCTCGACGCCGGCGCCGACGACTACGTGACCAAGCCGTTCCGCCTGGCCGAGCTGCTGGCCCGGGTCCGGGCCCTGCTCCGGCGCGGCGCCGGCGAGACCGCCCAGCCCCCCGCCACCCACGGCGTGCGCATCGACGTGGAATCGCACCGCGCCTGGATGGGCGAGGAGGAGCTCCAGCTCACGGCCAAGGAGTTCGACCTGCTGCGCGTCCTGGTCCGCGACGCCGGCCGGGTCGTCACCCGCGACCAGCTCATGCGCGAGGTCTGGGACACCACCTGGTGGTCCTCCACCAAGACCCTCGACATGCACATCTCCTGGCTGCGCAAGAAGCTGGGTGACGACGCCGCCAACCCCCGCTACATCGCCACCGTCCGCGGCGTCGGCTTCCGCTTCGAGAAGAGCTAGCACCAGCGGGCGCATTGGCGCGCTGACCTGCATGTTTGCCAGGATGAGTACCCCGGAGGGCACTTCGGGGGCTCATCGCCCCGCAGTAGCTTACGCGGTCAGCGACACAGGGTTGCTGGTCGGTGACTGCTGAGCAGGGAGCATAGCGCCCGCGCCGGTCGCCTGCGTGACGAGCGTCTCGATAACGTCAACCCGACGGACCACGTGCCCCCGCATCCGCTTGTGCCGGGCGATCCCGAGGCCGCCGAGCCGCCACCCGAGGCGCCGGATGTTCCACTCTGTGAAAGCCGGTTCCAGGGCCACCAGGGACCGCAGCAGCTCCGTGCAGGTGACTTCCTCCCGGTCGCCGATGGCGGGCGCCAGGAACGGCAGCAGATCGTTTTCCTCGGCCGCCTGGACGGCCTCCGTGGCCGCACCGCGGCGCGCGCTGCGGTACTGGAGGAACTGTTCCTCGGTCATCTGCGACGGCCGCCGTTCGTCCAGCGGGATCACCTGTGCCATCGCCGCCCCGATCGCGGAGCGGGCCCGCTCGTCGGACTTCGGCATCAGGTGCACGTACGTCTCCAAGGTGAACGACTCCGAGGAGTGCCCCAGGAACGAGGCCAGCTCCTTGATCGAGCACCCTCCCTCGATCAGCGCGGAGGCGTAGGCGTGACGGAGGGCGTGCATCCCGTCCTCGGGGGAGGAGGCGTGCCGCTTGTCCCCGCGCTCCTTCGCCGGGATCACCCCGCCGGCCACCAGGGCGGGCTTCCACACCTGCGTGTTGAACTTCGGGCGCTGGTGAGCCTGCCCGTCCTCCCGGGTGAACAAGAGGCGGAAGCTGCGCGGCTTCCCCTTCGAGCTGACCCACGGCAACGTCACCAGGACCGGCGGGTAGAGCGCCATGTGCCCGAGGATCTTGTGCCCCAACGCGCTGTCCATCGGCACGTCGCGGGTTTTGCCGCCCTTCGGCGGAGCGAAGATCAGCGTCCCGTTCCGGAGGAACTTCACCTGCTGCCGGACGTGGATCATGCCCTTGGCGAAATCGACGTCGTCCACCGCCAGGCCGAAGACCTCGCCCTGACGGAGTCCGGCACCGAACCCGACCCAGCCCATCGCCCGGTACCGGTCGGCCAGACCGGCGACCACCGCCATCACCCGGGGCAGCGTCCAGGGAACCAGCTTTCGCTTCACCGCCTTCGGCTTCGTCACCGAGGACGACAGACAGGGGTTCCGCTTGATCATCTGGTCTTCCACCGCCGCCGAGAACATCGCGTTCAGCGTCGTGAAAATGTTCAGCCGGTACGTCGCCGAGAGCTGCTTGTCCTCCAGCTCCTTCAGGAACCGCTGCACCAGCGACGGCCGGCGCTCGACCTCGCCCAGCTCCAGCTCACCCATGCCCGGCACGATGTGCAGCCGGATCCGCTGCTCACGGTTGTCGCCGGTCGCCTCGTCACCGGGCTGGTTCGCCAGCCACTGCGCCGCCCAGTCCCTCACCAGCATCGCCGAGTCGCGGGGCGACACGTAAGACTTCTGCGTGATGTCGTTGGTGATCTTCGCGGCCTCTTCCTCGGCCGCCGTCTTGTCCACGAATCGCTGCTTCGGGAGCGCCACCCCCTCTGCGTCCCGACCGCGGACCTCCCACCGCATCCCGTCGCCGTGCGCGGCAGTCGGCACCCTGCGGTGCTCCCGGCACACCTTCTCGCCCGGCTTCGGATGGCTCTTGTGCCAGCGATCGGACACGTGGGCCTTACCCACTACACCACTCCCTCGGTCTCAAGCCGCCGCCCCATCCGGGCGGACGGCGCACAATCATGCGCCCCCGGCACGACACCGTGGGCCGCGCCGACCGAGAGGTAGGTGTCGACCTCCGACCGGCGGTAGTGCACACGACCACCGACCGACCCCAGGAGGATCGGTTTCGGGCCCTTCCCGAAACAGCGCCAGTTGCGCAAGGTCTTGGGGGAGATGCCGATCATCGCGGCCGTCTCGGCAGAGGTCAGGTAAGGGTCGGCATCGGCCGCGACCACAGCGACATTGGTTGCACGGGGCATTCCTACGGACTCCGTCCGCTCCGGCCCCAGGGCGCACACCACACGCGCCGTCGGCGGCGTTCCCGGCAGTGGTACCGGGCGATCCGCCTCGCAGGGCCTCGCCGCACATCACAGCACCGAGCGTCCCGGAGCGTCACGCCACCATTCGGATGATCATTTACCCACAAAAAAATAGTGGCGCCCCGTGCCGGCCGCTGCCCTTTGGGACTCACCGGGCAGCCTGCGGTGTCGGTGGCCTAACACCGTTAAATATCGCCCTCGTTGTCATTTTTCTGACGCTAAGCCCCTGCCGTCTGAGTGAACTTCCTCGGCACGCTCCAAGGGGGGTAAGGGCTCGGCTTGTTGACGACCGCGTGCCCGAGAATTCCAACTAACACCCATTTTTTGAGTTGTGCTGTGATTCCTCCCGAAAGTCCGAATCGACCCCGGGAGTACGCGTGATGACGCCACGACTCGACCCTGAACGCCTCAAGGCCGCCCGGCTGTCCCGCTTCCTGCCGGTAGAACACGCGGCCTACCTGGCGGGGGTCTCCTCGGCGGCCTGGAGGGCCTGGGAGCGCGGAGCCAACAGCCCCCGCATCACTTCCATCCGCCACGCGGCCGACGGCCTCGGCGTGGACCCGATGCAGCTGTGCTTCCCCCCGGACGGCGACGTAGCCAGCGCCCCGCGCCAGGGGCCATGGGTCCGGCGGCGCTCCGAGACCCCCGCGTCCGCACCGGCCTGATCCGACCCAAGAAGCGAAACAGTCCCTGGCCGGCTGCAACCAGGACCAGGGGCGGAGATGGAGCTATTCGTGTCAACGCCCACCCTGCATCCACCGACTTCCGAACCGCTACTCGACGCGCCACAGCTTCCGGACGGAATGTCCATCGCGCAGGCCGTGAAACTGCTGACGGCCCGTCCCGGGTCCCTTCCCCGCGCCGGTGGGGGCCTGGTGCCCCTGATGCGCGCCAAGTCGTACGCCGGGCGCCTAGTGGCCCTCCAGCGCCTCGGCGTGGTCCAGGGCGAGCGCCGCCCCCGCATGGACGTACGAGTGCGCTACCTCAGTCCCGAGGGCGACGTCTACGACGACGGCCCGCGGCGCATGCACCTGGTGCACCACATCCGCCAGTTGAACGGACCCGTCGGGTCTTGGGCGCTGGGCACCTTCACGCCGCTGCGGGGTCACGGCCATCAATGGCGTCCGCTGGCGCACGCCATGCCTCGCGTACGGGGGCGGACATGACAGAGGCCCCGGGGCGAACCAGGGCCTCACCAGTCACATCACACATCCACCGCGGCGCCAACCCATGGAATCCGCTGATGACCAACACGCCCAAGCAGGAGCACAGCCACTGATGCAAGTTTACCCCGACCACCCGAAAACTAAGCAATCGCTTAGCGCAGAATGCGCCCGACTGGGCGACTCCGCAGAGCGCCTGCAACGCCTGGGTCTCTACCTGTTCCCCGCAGATCACCCGTACCTCCCCGAGCCCGCCTGCCTGCGGATGCACCACCCGGAGCAGATCCGCACCGAACGCGCCAAGGGCACTGCCCACCAGCGCGGTAAGCACCCGTCCATGAAGTGGTCCTTGGCGGCGTCGAACGACCCCGCGGCGGCGGCACGCTGGTACGCGGGCACCCCCCGCAACATCGGGATCGCCTGCGCGCCCTCCGGGCTCCTAGTCCTGGACGACGACACCGGAACCGCCCTCGCCGACCTGTGCGCCGACCACGACCACGACATGCCCGAGACCTTCACGGTCTCGACCCGGGCCGGCCGCCGCCACCACTACTTCCTCCAGCCTGACCCCGAGGCCCCGCTGGGCAACGGTCTCGGCGCCCTCGCCGGTCGCGGCTTCGACATCCGCGGCGGCGTCACCGCCACCTCCGAACACGGCGGCTACGTGATCGCTCCCGGCTCCCGCCACGAAACGAATGCGGTCTACACCGCCTTTGACTGGGCCGCGGAGATCGTGCCGCTGCCCGGATGGATCGAATTGCTGCTCCGCGTCGCGCCCGAATCTCAAGCAGCTGGGCAGTCCCGCTGCACCTGGGAGCGGATCCGCGGCGTCGTCGCCGATCTGCTGGCGCAGGCCGAGGGGAACCGCGACAACCACCTGTGGTGGTCCGCGTGCCGCTTCGCCGAAGCCGTCGCCGACGGCGCCGACGAAGCCGCCCTGCGGGCCGTGCTGGCGTCGGCCGCCGAGCGCATCGGACTCACCGCGTGGGACGCCGAGACCAAGCTGACCCGCGCCCTTCGGGCGGTGGCAGCATGACCACGGCGTACGACGAAGCGGAGGAGCTGATGTGTGCGGCGGGGCTGACCCCCGGCACCGGAGACCTCGGCACCGAAGACCCGATCTCGTGGGCGGCGAGCACGGGCAGCGCCACGGGCCAAAAGCAGCGGAAGGCCAAACCGAGGCGCGGCGTGACTGGGGATGAGAAGGAGCGGCAGCCGGTCCTATTCGTGGCCGAGTCGCCCTGTCCCGCCCTGGAGGAGATCGAGGAGCCGGAATGGCTTGTGCTCGACCCGGTGAGCAAGCTCGGCATCGCCCCCGCGAACCACGTCGTGCTCATGTCGGGGCGCGGAGGCGGAGGCAAGACGACCGTGGCCATCGGCATCCTTGCTGACGTCACCCAGGGCACCACGAACGGCGTGCTCGCCGGCGTCAAGCACCACGTGATCTACGCCGCCGTCGAGGACTCGTGGCGGTTCACCCTCACCGCGCGGTTCACCGCGGCCGGCGCCGACCTCACCCACGTCCACAAGTTCAACGTGAAGAACGGGCTGACGGGCGAAAAGCTGCGCGTGTCCTTCCCCCGCTTCCTCGACCAACTACGGGAACGGATCGTCGCAGAGAACGCGAAAGTCGTGGCCATCGATCCCCTGCTCGGCGTCCTGGACGACGGGCTGAACAGCGCCAAGGCGACCGACGTACGCAAGGTGCTGGACCCCCTCGCCGTTGTGGCGGAGGAAACCGGCTGCACGATCCTCGTCATCACCCACGTGCGCAAGAACGCAGGAGACGCAGGCGACGGGGTATCCGGATCACACGCCATTCGCGATGCCGTCCGCTGCCACTGGGCGTTCACCAAACAGCGCGGCGAGCCGACCGGTCTCGTGCAGATCGAGAAGAACAACCTTGGCTCGGAGGACTTCCCGCCCTTCGAGTACGAGATCGAAGAGGTAAAGATCAAGACGGACACAAAAATCATCCCGACCACGAAAGCCCGTCTCACAGGCTACTCGGACGAGAACTTTGACGACGTCGCATCCAAGAAGAAGGACGAGGACAAGGAAACGCACAAGTGCGACGAAGCGGCGGCTGAGATCGTTTCCATCCTGACGGGACTCGGCGGCCGGGCGGACTCCACAGCGGTCATCAACGAAGCCGTAGCGCGAGGTCACAGCCGGGCAACTCTCTACCGGGCAAAGGCCGGTGTGGTGGATGTGGAGAGCGACCCGAAGGATAAGCGCCGGTCTATCTGGGTCCTGTCAGAGTTGCCGGACCAAGTGGTCACGATGCCCGTTCAGTCTCAGATCCCAGGTATGCACCGTGAGACTGAGAATGAGACTGAAACCACGAACAAGGAAACGTACCCCGATCAATCTCAATCTCAGTCTCATACCCCATACCTGGAGTCTGAGACTGAACAGCTGCTCGCTTCTTCCTCTCTTGAGGAGTGTCAGACCCTCTACGACTCCGGACTCGGCATCAAGGCCGTGGCCCAGCGGACCCGCCGGTCCCCGAAGTGGCTGTGCGACAACCTGACCGGCAAGCGTATCCCCGGCCGCCCGGCCCATCCGGACACCGCACCCGGCCCGGAGCCGACTAGCAAGTCCCCGGACCCGGCAAAGAAGATGGGCCGCCGGCGCGACTTCGAACGCGACCAGCAGATCCGCGCACTGCACCAAGAGGCCGTGGAGGTGTACGGCCCCGACCTCAAACAGAGCGACGGCCCCGGCAGGACCGTCTTCCTCGCCCAGACCGCCGCCCGGTTCGACTGCCACGTCAACACCGTCCGCAACGCGTTGAAGCACACCGCCTCGGAGAGCTGAACCCTCACCGTCGGCACCATGACCGTCTACGGAAGCGCCTGGTGCCGCCGGCCGGTCACTGCTCTGGTCCAGGAGCGGCAGGAGGCCGTCCGCGGTCTCGTGTGCCTGCCGGGTGGCGGTACACGACGGCGTACGACGTCTCGGGTGGCGCCGCGGAGTGTTCGCCGGGCTGCATCGGACGACGGTCGGTCGGCGCCGGCCAGGGGGCATGAGAAAGAGCGCCGGTCCCCTCCCGAAGGAGGGGTGTAGGACCCGGCGCTCTTGGTGATCCCGGATACGAACTCGCGATCGGGTCCGACACTACCAGCAGCGCCACGGCGGTGTCACTGCCCCGGCTGATACTGCCTGCGGAATTGGCACTGCCCAATTTCTAATTCCGCATTTCTATTTCCGGCGCCAGGCCGGGAAATTCTGGAAAAACTGGCTTAAGGGTGGGGCCCCCTTATCTGTCAAGCAGAAACCTGAAATTTCCCGAGTGGTGGGCGGTGGCATTCCTTACTTCATTTTCGCCTTTCGGTTCCCCTGGGCTATGGCGTTAGTTCCGAGGAATTGCGATAATGGAGTCATGCCCGCGTAGGACCGGGCCGACCGGATACGCCAACTCGCGATAGGGGTTTTTCAAGAATGACCACGGACACAAGGGCGCCGTATGCCCTGACCCCGGCGCAGCGTGCCATTGTGCAGCGCGCTGCCTGGGGGTTGCTGCACGTCCAGTACGAGTCATGGGGCGTGAACGTCGTTCGCTCGTACTCGCGTGAGGTCAACCACCTGTTGACCGGTATTAAGGGGGAGCGGCGCGGCGCCGCCCGTAAGGACTCTGTCGAAAAGCTCATCCGGGACGGTCTGCTCTGTCGCGGGACCGGTCATCAGGTGCGCCCGACCCCGGCCGGTCGTGCCGCTCTAGAGGGTCGTCACGCTCCGGAATCGGTTGCCGTCCCCGAGACTGAATCGGTCGCGCCCGTAGCCGGGTCGGAAATCAAGCAGGTGTCGGAAAAGGCGGCTGCGCGGTGGAGCGGCCTGCCCGAACAGGCGAAGGAGTCGGACGGACACCAGCCGCGCCGGAAGCCGTACGAGGGCACCGACGTACGTGAGGCTTTCACGTCTGAGGACGGCGGACTCTCGTACTCCCTTTTTCGCCTGCCCGATGACTGCACGTCGCCGGAGATGCTGGCCAAGCACGAGAAGACGCGCACCGCGATGGCCAAGAACGTGGCCGAGCGCGACAAGGGCATCCGCGCGTGGAAGCCGTTCGGTAAGGGGCAGATCACCCTTAAGCCGCGCACCGCGCCGAAGCAGACCAAGACCCCCGTCGACGTCGTCAAGGCATGGGCCGGAGAGGTCATCCACGAAATCGCGTGCAACCACTGCGGCGAATTCGAGTGCACGTGTGTCCGTGACGTCGTGTCCGCCGTCCTCGCCAACCACGGTGGGCCGGTTGTCGATGCGGACGCCGTCGCCCGGGGCCGTCAGAGCCTCACTGAGCAGACCGAAGCAGAGCGCCACGAATGCGCCGATCAGATTGCCATGGGGGAAGACGTGCCGGAGACCGTTGTCGAGGACGTCGAGCAGGCGGAGGCTTTCCCGGTCGACCTGGAGCCGGGCGAGTCCGTCGAGGCGTACGAGGGTGAGCACCACCGGGCCGAGGAGGACGGCTTCGACTGGTCGTTCACCACGGCGGCCGGGGACGTCTACCGGCTGTGGTCCCCCTCGTACAAGCAGACCGCTGGGGAGTGGTGCTTGTCCCGGGGGCTGCACGACCGGGGGTTCTGGTGGGCGGAGATCGGCGAGGGCAACAGCCTTGCGGCGGCCGTGGCGTGGTGCCGGGGCGACTCGGCGTCTCAGGCGTGGGCCAAGGACATGTGGGACCGGTACGGGCATATGAACGAAGAGCGTGTGGCGTGGTCGGCGGAGCTGGTGGAGACGGAGATAGAGCCGAACCTGTTCCGCGCGGAGCGGTACGGGCGCGTCGGCATCTACGCGAAGTACGCATGGGGTGCCGAGCACTTCGCGTCGGGCTCGTTCGCCGAGGCCGGTACGAGCGGCGCCGTTGACGGCATGTACCGCAAGCGGGCCATCCACAAGCTGACCGTGGCCGGGCTGCGGGAGATCCCGCTCGACCGGTGGATCATCACCGGCATGGACGGCACGCTCAGCACCGAGGGCACGCCCGGTGTCCACGGCAAGACGGCCTTGGAATGCGTGGGCTCATGGGATGAGCCGGGGCTGTGCATCGGCGCGTGCTGGAACAAGAAGGCGCCCGGCCGGTTCACCGCCGACATCCTCGCCGAGGACGGCGTGACGGTCATGGGCACCGTCGGCGTATGCGCCCTCCACCTGGCGCGTCCGCTGGCCGAGGCGCAGGGTCACGACGTCCGGCCGTGGGACGTGGCGTACGAGCGGTGCGGCAAGACCAAGGGCCAGTGGGGCTCTTCCCTGGACTGGGAGGAGCGGTACTGCGAACTGGTCGCCGAGATGGTGACAGCCGGTCTGGACGCGGGGGAGCACAACCCCCGGCCGGACGTCGTGGCCGCCCTGTACGCGGAGGCTGACGCGGTGCGGGCCAAGCAGGAAGTCAAGACGAAGACGAGCACCAGCACGGGCGGGGAGAGCATGGTGGGGCGGGGTTCGAAGGCGCCGAAGCGCACGACGGCGGTCAAGGTCGGCGACATCGTGTTCAGCGGTGAGAAGGGCCGCGAGCAGGCCGAACTCCTCGGGCACCGCTACTTCGTACGGATGCTGGCCGGTGCCTACGCGGTAGAGCACGTGGGGAGCGGTGAGCGGGTTGTGGAGTATGCCGACGCCGAGAGCCGCCCGGCGATGAAGCGGGGCATCCTCGCGGACGCGGTGGCCCGTGGCGTGGCCGAGTCGGTCGACGCCGGGCACCAGGAGCGGCCGGTGGCCGAACCTGCGCAGCACCTTCCCCGGCCTCTGCGGCTGGCCCTGGAGCGGGACGCGGAGGAGCAGCGCCAGCCGCTGACGTACGCGGACCTGGAGGGCAAGACCCTGGGCGATTTCACCGCGCCGGGGGATGTGGCGGACCTGGAGGAGTTGGCCGGGCCGTGGCCGGTGAGGTGGCTGTTCGCTCCGGAGGACGGGGACGCGGACCGCGCGGTGAACCTGTTCGCGGGCTGCGGTGGCTGGTGCGTCGGCGTGCGCAACGTCCTGGGCATGCGGCTGGACATGGTGTGCGTCGATACGAACCGCGACGCGGTGGCGACGTCGAACGCTGCGGGCTGCGCGGCGATCTGCGCGGACGTGACCAAGCTGGACCCGATGCACTTCGCGTTGCGGTGGACGTCGGTGCTGATCGCGTCGCCTCCTTGCACGGACTGGACTCCGGCGGGCAAGCGGCTCGGTCACCTGCCGGAGAACCTCGCGATCCTGGAGGAGGCGATCACGCGGCTCTCGTTCGCGGCGGGCACCTACTACGTGAACGAGGACTCCGAGGAGGCGTGCGAGTTCGGGTGCGAGCCCGGCGAGCACTGGGACCACACGGGCGAGCCCACCGGGGACTACGAGGACGCCCGGCAGTTCGCGCGGACGATGACCGCCGAGACGGCGCCGCTGATGCTGGAGCCGATCATCTGGTCTCTCGCGCTGTGGCGGCAGGGTGCGCCGCTGCACACGGTGGCGCTGGAGCAGTCCGGCGCGCTGCCGGAGCAGGTGCAGGAAGACGTCTCGGCGGAGCTGTACTGCGCGGGCTGGGAGCACGTGCAGTGGGCCGAGCTGGACGCGGCCGAGTACGGCAGCCCCTCCCACCGCCGCCGCATGTTCATGTTGGCGAGCCACTACGAGTACCGGGCGATCGGGAACGCGCCGGGGCTGACGACCCACGCGTCAGAAGCGCTGGACATGGACCCCGAGACGGTCATCATCACGCGCGCCAACCGCAAGACGTCCGGCGGGAACGGGTTCGTCATGGGCCGCACGGTGCCTGGCATGACGTCGAAGATCCGGGCTTGGTACAAGCAGGACGACCCCGAGTTCAGGTTCACCATCGGGCAGGTGGCCAAGCTGGTGACGCTGCCGGAGGACCACCCGCTCACCGGCTCCCGGACGAGCCAGTGCCAGCAGGCGGGCGACATCGTGGCGCCGGTCGTCAGCGCGGCCGTCATGGGCACGCTGCTGGGCGTGCCGTGGCTGCCCTCCCTGGAGCGGTACCTCGGCGAGCTGTACCCGGCCGTCCACGGTGGCAAGGACGCAGCAGAAACTTCGGCCCAGGGTCCAGCCGGCGAGCCCTCGGAGATCGGCACAGATTTCCAGGACCCCTACGAGCTGGAGCCGGTGTCCGTGTTCATCGCCTCCGCCCGGTCCACCCCGACTCGCCGCCGGGTGCTGTGGGCGATGAACCGCGCGGACGCTATGCGGCTGTGCTCGGACGAGCGGACCGCCTCGGGAAACCACATGCTGTGCTGGACCGCACCGAAGCACCTGGGCACCCTGGGCGAAGACTGGGAGTGGACCAAGGACCGGGGCACCACGGATGCGGTGATCGCCGAACTTGGCGTGACCGTCCTGGGCAGGGAGGTTCTGGAGCAGGCAGCCGACACGGCAGAAATTTCTCAGACCCCGGCCGGCGAGTCCGTCGAAGATTCTGCGCCCGCCGACACGGAGGAGAACGGCTACGGCCTGCGCGAGGGTGAGCGGGTGCGCTACGTCGGCGGCCACGAGTCCGAGTACGCGGTGATGTTGCCGGGCGACCCCGAGCGGTACGTGTGCGGTGTCGGCGCGGACGGCGAGCGCATGGAGGGGCCGTACACATTCGTCGGACCGTGGTCTCACGGGGGCAAGGGCTACTCGGTTCGCTTCGAGGGCAAGCGCTTCATCACCACCGTTTCCCCGGCGGACATCCTGCCCGCCATCCGCAGGCACGCGGCGAAGCGGCAGCCGGTCAAGGCTCAGCCCACCCCAGGCCTGTACGCCCCGACCCTTCAGGCGGAGGAGCGGACGGGCGAAGACGCCGACGCGTGCCGCGCAGGGGGTCACCGGTACACGTGGCTGTGCGTCGAGGCCGAAGGCGTCTCACGCACCCTGAGGTCTTATCTCACCTGCGAGTGCACGGGCGAGAAGCTCGGCAACTTCGGACGGTCCGGGCCGTCCCTGAACCAGGGCACACAGCGGAAGCCGCTGGGGATTCGGGACGCGTCGAACGCGTGCGCCCTGGGGGTGGCCAAGCGGAACAGCTACACGGTTAAGGGGCCGTGGGAAATCGTCTCCGAGACCCTCAAGCGCTGCCCCGTCGAGTGGGACCACGCGAAGCCGCTCACGGTGGCCGTGGACCCCAACAGCGCCCGGCAGGCCGTGAGCATCGCGCGGGACCAGGCGGACCGGGACGCGGCTGCCGAGTGGGAGGGCGAGGGCGGATACGTCGAGGGTGTCGAGACTCCCCGACTGGTCATCTGCGGGGCGCTGTTCATGCCGAAGGTGCCGCGCACGCTGGCCAAAATTGAGAAGCAGGTGCGCCGCGAAATGGCGCACCGCACCACCGAGCAGCAGCGCAAGGCGGTGTGGAAGACGGTGGGGGAGCACATCCAGGAGGAGCGCCATCGCGAGCGTACGGCGGACCCCAAGCCCCCAGCGGTCCTCGAAGGCGAGTCCATCCAGCCCATGAATCCGGGCTGGGCCCAAGAGTGGTGGATGTTCTCGGACGGCTGGGGCTACGGCTTCGAGGTCTCGCACCGCAACGGCAAGTGGACCGCGCTCGCACGGCTGGACGAGTGGCAGAGCGATGACGGCAAGGTGTCGCTGCCCGGCAAGCTCGTGCGTGTCGCCAAGGAGCCCTGCGCAACCGCCGAAGAGCTGCTGACGCTATGCCGGGAGGTCGGGGACAAGAGGGCCGTCAATGACGCCGCTACCCGCATGGTTCAGCGGGTGGTCACCCAGGGCGCCGAGCCGGTCGAGTTCGCCGACGTGGTGGAAATCCCGGCGGTCGTCCTGCCCAGCACGGGGCGCGGGTATTGGGAGATCGGTGAGCGCGTCATCTTCGAGGGCCGCGCGGGGCGGGTCGTCAGCGCGACCATCGGCAAGACCATCGTGGAGATGGACGGCGCCGAGCCCGGTCACCTGGAGCACGTGGAGCCGCGCAGCCTGGTGGCCGAACTGTTCGTCGTGTGCGGGACGCCGGTCACCTTGACCGTGCCGAGCAGGCCGGAGCCGCTGGCCACTCCGCAGGTGCCCACGTGCGTCGAGCTGGAGAGCTACGAGGTGCCCGAGGTGCCCGCGCTCGTCATCTGCGGTGAGCCGGTCGTCCTGGTCGTCCCCGCCAAGCCGCGCGGATGGTTCGTGCCGATCGTTGCGCCGTTCCCAGCCGCCGAGGAGGACGGCCCCGACTACGCCGCAATTTCCCGCGCCAACCGCGCGACGGCCGTCGAGGAGCAGCACCAGGGCGACGCGCCCGCGATGGACTGGGAGAGCCTGACCACTGAACTCGCCGAGCTGCGCACCGAGGCGCGCGGGGGCGCGGCCTTCGACTGGGACGACGTCGCCGCCGAGCTGGCCGCACTGCGGGAACTGACCGCCGAGGGACGCGAAGAGGTTGGCGAGCCCGCGCTCACGTGGGCGCAGGTGGAGCAGGAACTCGCCGAGCTGCGACAGGAAGCCGTACCGGCCGCTGTACCGGCCCCGGTCGTCCGCACCATCATCCCGGCCCGTCTCGCACGGGAAAGTCTGTCCCTGGCAGCGTCGGCCGCCTTGGTGACGCTCACCGCGTCGCAGCTCGCCGAGGTGATGCCTGCCGGTGTCTGACCCCGGCCGATGTGCCGGGTAGTGCCTGCTGGCCCCGGCGGTAGCTGGGGGAGCGGGGAGGGCCGAACCTAGGCGGCCTGACCCGACCCCCCGGTCACCACCGGCAGCACGGAGCCGCTCCTCGAACCGCGCGGCGGGGAGCGGGTCCGGACAGAGCGAACCTGCGGCGGCAGGGGCGCGGCGGAAACCGCAACGCCTTTTTGGCGGTGGCGGCCGGCCGCGGACGCGACCGCAACGTCCCTGCCTCGGAACGCGCAATCAGGTTCGGGATCCCGAAGCCGACTCGAGGCCGCGCGGCTGCGGCCGGAGAGAGGTCGCCGCGGCGGCGAGGAGCAGCTGGCCGGCATCGGGCTGGAGAATTCCAGCCCGAGATCCGTCGGCTCGGACAGTCCACCGCCGGACCGGCTCGGAGCCGAGGTGCAAACCGGGTGATCGGATTATTCGGGGACCAGATGGGGCGACTTGGCCGCCGCCGCGGTGTGGTTGGGCGGGATCGACTCAAGACTGTGGAACTAAACGGACTAAATGGGCATCGAAACTCTGACCTGGGATGTCGACGTTATTTCCATAACGTGTACGGTGAGGATCATGAATAAACATGCACTGCCCCGTCTGAGGCTGGTGATCTACCTCCGCGTCAGCACCAAGGGTCAGGTTGATACTTACGGCTTCCCGAGTCAGCTCAAAGACTGCAAAACATGGAACAAGCCGCACAACCACCGCATCGTGGAAGTGCTCCGCGAAGAGGCCGAGTCGGGAGCCACCGACGAAGAAGACCGGCCCGAACTCGCCCGAGCGCTCGACATGATCGCGAACGGCGACGCGGACGGCATCCTCTTCCCGAACCTTGACCGCCTCGCCCGCGAGCTGACGATCCAGGAAGCCGCCCTCTCCGTCGTCTGGGCCCACGGCGGACGGGCGTTCGGGGCCGACCAGGGCGAGATCCTGCCCGATGACGACTCCGACCCCATGCGCACCTTCGTACGCCAGGTCATGGGCGCGGCGGCCCAGCTCGAACGCGGCCTGATCAAGAACCGGCTGCGCAAGGGACGGGCCGCCAAGGGCGCGGCCGACGGCTACGCCTACGGGGCGCCGCGGTACGGCTTCAAGGCGGAGAAGAAGGCGCTGGTGGAGGTACCCGACGAGACCGCCGGCGAGGCCCGCGCGAAAGAGCTTCGCGCCCAAGTGGACGAGAACGGCAAACAGACCTCGTACCGCGAAATCTGCCGAATCCTCAAGGAAGAGAACTTCAAGACCAAGCGTGGAGGCGAGTGGAGGCCCTCCACCATCGCCAAGATGCTTGACCCCGAGTACCGCGCCAAGGCCAACGAGCGGGACGCCCGAGCCCGTCAGGCTAAGCGGGACGACGCCGTGATGCGGAAGGCCGCCAAGGCCCGCAGCCGCTTTTCCGACAAGGACGCCGGCGAGAAGTAAAACCGGGCCGCTGCTAGAGACAGCGACCCGGCAAGTGAGAACCCCACGCCAGAGCATGACTAGGAGAACTCGTGAACATCGTATCCAAGACCCTCGGCCGCCTGGTCGCCCGCATAACCGGCCGCACCGCCCAGCAAGAACAGCCCGCCGCGGTCGCCGACCCGTTCGTCCCCAGCGTCGCCGAGGTCGAGCAGGCCGCCTGCGACTACACCGAGGGCGCCGAGCTGGCCCGCCAGGGCGAAGCCCTCAAGCGCAAGGCCCGGAAGGTACTGGGGAGGGTGCCCAGCGGCACGTACGGCACCGCCACGATCACCAGGAAGGCGAACAGCAGGATCACGGACAAGGCCGCCATGGAGGCCAAGTTGAAGGCCCTTGGGGAGCCGCTGCCGATGATGGATCGGGCCCCGACCCTCGTGGTCGAAGTCGTGGAAATCTCCGAGCCCGCGCCGGCCGTGCGGGAGTGGTCCGTGGATGACCTGCTGGCCGACCTGGACAGCAAGCTCACTGCCCTCGCAGCGTAGTTAACGCCCTGGGAAATCCACAGCGGACGCCCTTCGAGATGTGAAGGGCGTCCGCTCATGTCTGCTGTGGCGCAGTTAAACGGAGAATTTCTTGACAGCGGCTGGTTTAAGGCCACTGCTTTTCTCTGCCCAAATGGCGGACGGCCCGCTCCCCTGGCTCATGCTCGGGTCGCAGCGAGACTCGGCTACTCCCTCTAGGTCAGGTCGTACGGAATTCCGAGGGCGAGGGACTTCGCGAGCCGGAGAGCTACGGGCTTGTCCCACTTGGGGCCGCCGCCTTCGAGCGGGGCATCGTTGATGATTTCCAACAGCTTTTTGGCGTCAGCTTCCGACGGAAGAGCGGGAATCTCGCTCGAAGGCATTCTGGACTCCTTTGATCGCCTAGTGTGGTCGTCTGCTTCTCTGTGCGTATGGAGCAGGCGCTTTCAGTGCCCGCTATTTTCATGCCGATTTAACGTACTGGACCGTCGTGCGTTCCGTGTCGGTCCTGAGAGGCTTCCTCGATCTGGGCGGCGTACTTCCTGAGTTCCTTCACCTTCGCCTCCGCGGCTTCCTTGTCCCACTGGTTGTCGAAGTCGCTGGCAGGGAAGCAGAACCCCGCCTCTGCGTAGAGCTTGCCGAAATCGGGCATCGCCGGGTAGGTAATGGCTCCGCGGGCGATAACGGCCCCATCGTTCCCCGCTGTTGCTGCGTTCTTGCTCTTGGCGCACTCGGCTTGGAACGCCCGGAGGTCGGCCTGAGCCTTTTCCTTGTCCCACCCGTCGGCGGACATGGGAGCGTGTTCGATGAGGGCAGACAGCTCTGCGAGCCCCTGCTCGTGGTTCTGGACGGCTTCGATCCACGCGGGTGGCTTGTTGTTGGTCACGGCCACCACTCCTACCGCGACTGCTCGGCGAGCCGTTCGCAAGAACCCAATCCTGGGCGTGGCGAGGTATGCCGTTGACTGTCTCCCTGTGTACCTCTAGAGGGCATGGTTTGTGGCACCGCCGAATTTTCAGTCCTTCGTGAGTTCCATGCCGTCCACGAAGGACTTCAGGTCGTTGGCGATCTTTACGGCTTTCTCCTTACTCCACCCCGGAACATTGGCCCCCTCGGGTGCAGTCATCAGCCTTTCCACAAAGTCCGGAGGGCTTACGGGGAAAGTGAGCTTCAGCCCCTCCCTGCCTGCGGTCGTGGCGCGGTTCTTCTTCGCCCAGGCG
This sequence comes from Streptomyces sp. NPDC058525, assembly GCF_042719495.1. Lineage (NCBI taxonomy): Bacteria > Bacillati > Actinomycetota > Actinomycetes > Kitasatosporales > Streptomycetaceae > Streptomyces > Streptomyces sp. NPDC058525. The sequence goes on along the minus strand of NZ_JBHXNP010000031.1, from coordinate 55,944 downwards.
GCGATGGCTGCACAGTCGTCTTGCATCTTCTCCTTGTTCCACCCATCCGCGGACTTCGGGGCGTGCTGGATGTAGGCGGAGAGATCCGCCATCTCTGACTCGAACTTCTGGATGGCCTGGGCCCACGGCTCTCGCCGGCTCTGGTTGGTCATGGCGCCACTCCTACCGCGACCCCTCGGCGAGTCGTCCGCAGGACACGATCACGGGCGTGGCGAGGCGGGTGGATGACGATGAGCGGGTAAGCCAACCTCACCATGGAGGGCCGCGGACACATCCGGGGCGGGGTGGCCGGGAGTATCACCCGAGAAAATCACTGCGCTTGGCTGGCCGCATGACACTCACCAAGCAGCGCACACAGCCTCTCGTCTTCCTGTCCACCGATCAGGGCGTACCGGGACACCTTCACTGGCCGGACGGGCATGATCCGGCCCTCGTGGTCTCCCAGTTCCCCCCGGGCTTTTTCACCTGGGCGGTTACTTACGCCACCTTCGACCCCACCGCAGCGCGGAAGTGATTGCCGCGCTGCACAGGGATTTCATGAATGTTGACGTCTCGTACGGGAAATGGGAGGGCGAGCCGTCTTCCTCAACCACGGTCAAGCGCCCGTCCTCGGCGCAGCCTGGCAGCTGGAAGGCCATGGGGCCGCGAACGGTAGCGGCCTGACTCACAGACACACGCGGTGCTTGTTCTGTCTCCGCGCGAAGGGCCCTCTCCGCGGCCATGGAGAGGGCCCTGCCTCATGCCTACCGGTAGTAGTCCCCGTAGCCCGCCGGCATGCCCTGGGACTTCTGGAGGTCCGCCTCACTGGGGCGGCTGCTGGCGCTGAACATCCCTGCGGGGCGGAGGGCCTGCTCATATCCGTGCTCGAATTGGTCCTCCTCGTTGTGGGACCGTCCGCTCAGCTCGCGAGGTACCCGCTGGAGGGCGGTATTGATCTGCGGGTCCGAGAAGAATTGGCCGGGGCGATGCCCGTTGATCTCTGAAGGGTGCGGAGGATGGAACAGTTCTGCATTGACGTGATGCTGCGGGTCCGAAGACTCGCGGTGCTGAGTCTCCTTCTGGGCATCTACTTTGGCGTCTAGCCTCCAACGCATTCGTACTCCTGGTGTCGATGGAATGTCGTAGTGCCAGTATCAGGCCGCGAATTCTTTGCGCCAAGATTGAAGGCCAGTAACTCAGGCCGCGAATCCTAGGAGCACATCATGAGCGATACCGTACGCATTCGCCCTATCGACAACGAGCCGATCGGGTGGGGCGCCAACGTCCACGACATGCGGGAGCGGACTTTCCAGAACGCCATCCAGTCGTACTACAACAAGGACCGGCTGATGACGCCCCAGGGCATGCTTTCCGCGCCAGTCGCGAACTCCCAGACGGGCCGCGGCCTCTTTGACGGTCTGGAGGGCGAGGCACCGCGCCGCGCCTACTCCGACGTCGTGTGATGGCTCGGGGTACCTCGCCCTACCGGACCGGGCCGCGGCGCAGAGCGGCGATCCTGGCCCGGCTGGCGGTACACAGTGACCCCGAGGCCGCGGTTCAGCATCCCGTCCCGCAGGAGGCCACGTGGCCACTGCGGGGCGGTCTGCGGGGTGGGCAACGCCGTGCCTTCGAAAGGCTCCACCCGGAGCCGCAGCGAGGATGCTTCTGGGCGGGTTCTGTCCAGTGGTGGCGGCCGGTCCACGGGGTCGTGCTGATGCTCCCCAAGGCCATCGGGCACAAGTACAACGGGCGCCGGCTCACCGTCGCGACGCGGGCCGATCTCCTCGTTGTCGACCACACCGAACGGGACGGCTGGCGGCTGCTGCGGGACGTATGGATCTCCGGTCAGGGCGTTGCAGAGGCCGCGAAGGTCTGGGGCGCCGCGTGGGCACCGGTGACGTTCCGCAGGTGGGGCCGGTCCGGGTGGCAGGCCGTTAGGACACTTGAGGCCGTGCCCGGTTGGCGCATCATCGCGACCGCGCTGTCCGAGGACCGCGATGCAACGCGCAAACCGGAGAACCAGCTACTCCCTCACTGACGACCGGGACCCCGATTTCCCCGTACGGCCCATGGGTGTTGCGGGGTCCCCGTCTGCGTTTGCACCGTGCGCCGCAGGGTGTTCGGTGATAACAGTTCGCAACCCCCGTTAACGCGCGTTGCTCCCTGTGAACAAATCCGCAAACTGAGTTTGTTATCAGTTATCACTCTGAATCTCGGGGCGCGCAGAATTACCCTATGGCTAAACGGCAAATCAACCTTGAACGGGCGCGGCGACTTCGGGACGCCCGAGAGACTCGCGGAATGACTCGCGCCGAGGTGTGCGAGGCGACAGGCATTCCCGCGGCGACACTGCGGGCCGCCGAGAACGGCGTGCGCGTGCCGACCGCGATCAAGCGGCTGGTGGAGTTCTACGGCGCGGAGTCATTCACCGACCCTGCCGAGTACATCCCGCTGGAGCGCATGCCGCGGACAACGTCCTACTACCGCGCCGGTCCACCACACCCGGGCGGCCGTCCGCGTATGCCCCTCCCCGAGGGTATGGACCCCGCCAAGGCGGCCGAGTTCGCCGCGCAGCCGGGCGACCCCCGCCCCGTCGCCTACTCCCAGCACCACTACCCGGGAGCCGCCGCTGCGGCAGCACGCAACTGGGAGATCCACCGCACGTACGAACGCCGTATCGGTGCACTCTGCGGCTATCCCGAAACGGGGCCCCTCGCATGAACATCAAGTTCCCTGGGTCTCTCGCACGCTTCCGCCGGCAGCAGCCCGAGCCGGTCATCGACCTGTCCACGCCCGAGGCCCGCAACGAATACCAGGGGGCCCTCGCCGCCAAGGAGCGGGCCTACCAGAAGGCCCTGCCCACGGTTGACTTCAGCCGCCCGCCGACCCCGCCCGTCGTCCGCCGCCGCGGAGACGGTGACCCGCCCCCGACGTTCGCCCTGACCCGCAAGACAACGCCGCCCCGACCGAAGCCGAGCCAGGCCGTGCCTGATGTGTGGGGGCCCTGATGATGACCCGCAGCCGACGGCGACGCGAGAAGCTACGGGCCGCGGCCGAAGCCGCCCAACTGCCCCAGCGCCAGGAGCGCCTGGAGGGCGATCCGAGCCCGGTCCGGGCCCTGGCGGACCAGATGCTGGCCGAGCCCCCGCCGAGCTGCCCCAGTGCCCCGTACGACCCGCAGGGACCGCCTGAGTGGATGGTGTCCCCGGTCCCCGTATTCAACGGGCAAGGTGTCCCAGTCTCCTGGACTGACGAGCAGCCGCTCCGGTTGTGGGAGGGCCGCCGCGGCCAGGCTGCCTACGAGTTGCAGCGCGAGGACCAGCGCGACCGGCTACGGCAGGCAGGCCAGGGCTACCCCGAGCAGCCGTGGGCCGGGTACCGCCAGGACGACCCGACGATGCGAACGAACGCGGTTCTCAACTCCCTACGCAACAGGCTGACCGTGCAGCAGCGGGAGAACCGCACCGCGCCGCCGAAGCGGCCGGACGAGGAGCTACCCGAGGCGCAGTGCTCCTTCACCCCTATCGGCTGGTGGGAGTAACCCGTCAGCCTCGGATTCCCCATACCTACCGAAAGTGAGCTCCACCATGGTCCGAGCAACATTCGGCGATCCCGTCGTCAAGGATGAGACCGCGCAAACCCCCGTGCCGATCCCCACTCCCACGTGGTACACCGCCAGCGCTGACGGCGCCGCGGTCTCGCCTCCGCACCGTCAGGTCCGCAAGGGCGATCCGATCCCAGGCGGGTACGCCGCCGAACGTGAGTTCCACCTGTCATGGAGCATGCTGACCGGCGCCATCGCTCCGACTCCCTCACCGGGCGGCATGGGCTCCAAGGGCGTCGATGTGGTCCAGGTCCGCGGCTACCACGTGTACGTGGGTTCGTTGCCGATGCCTGCTGAGGGTCAGCCGGTACCGGTTCCCACAGTGCCGACCGTGCCGAGCGTGACCCTGACCACGCCGGACAAGGACACCGCTCTGGACGGCTATTACGTCCCAGCTCCTCCGCCGACTCCGCCGGCCCCGCAGGCACTGCCGATCTGGACCCGCATCGCACCTTCGACCGCCTACGCGATTCAGATCCAGGCGATCGGCCTGGACGGGACCCTTGGCCCCAAGTCGGCCGTGCTCAACATCCAGACCCCGAGCCCGTTGCCGCCGGTCGCCTACGGGCAGGCAGCGCCGCTGGCGACCCCTGGCATGCTGGAGTTCCAGCAGGGCACCGCCGCACCGAGCCCCGCTTCAAACCTTGGGATCTGGCATCTCCAGTTCAACGCCGTCCACGGTGCCGCCTCATATCAGATTTTCGGGAATGCCAACCCGCGTCCGGCGATGTCGCCGACCATCGGTTTGCTTGAAGGTGACCAGCTGCTTGGCACCGTGGCGCAACCGCCGGTCGTGGATTCGCAGGCCCCGGTGAAGTTCTCCGCCGACAACCCGTTCAAGGCCGGTGCCCGCGTCGAGTTGAAGGTGCGCGCGGTGCGGCCGGAGCAGCTGGGCGGAAATTCGTTCTCGGCGTTCGCCGGCTCGTTGATGACCGTGCTGCCGCGGACGGCGAAGCCCGCGCAGCCGACAAGCTTGCGCCTCGCCTCCTCGGCGACCGCGACCACGGTTCCCGTGACGTGGAACATGGACACGCCGGTGACGCCACGGGTCGCCGAGTACCGGCTGTACGAGTCGGGCGTGTTCCGCATGAAGGTCGCCGCTCCGGCCACCGCGGCGACCGTGGGCGGGTACCAGCCCAGCAGTACCTACAAGCTCACCGTGACGGCGGTGAGTACAGAGGGAGAGAGCTATCCGTCCAGCGTGCTCGAAGGAACGACCGCCCCCGCCTAGACACATGTGTGCCCCGCTCCCCGATCGTGCTGGGGGCGGGGCACACATGTGTGTGGAGGTCAGGTAGGGGACGCCGGGAGGAAGCCGACCGTACGTGAAGCCTGATCACATGCGCGGAAACCGAAGCTGACCAGGATGACGCGCTCACCGGCACCGAGGGGCGTACGGCCGTGCGGCGTGAGCGCTCCATCGAATACGACGCAGTCTCCTTGTGCGAGATCGCATTCGCGGTATCCGTCGGCGTTGATGAAGACGGTGCAGCTCATGGTAGGGGCCGCGGGGAGGCGCTCGTGCTTGAGGCACAGGATGAGGTTGGCCTCACCGAAGCCGAATTCGTCCACGTGGAAGTCGAGGAACTGGCCTTCCTCCAGGTAGGCGATGTAGACGCCGGTGTGCGGCTGCTCGACCTCCAGTCCCGTCGACCGGGCCACGACACCGGCGAGGTCGACTTGTCCCGCGAAGAGGTTTGCGGCGTCGCCGACGGCCGCGTTCCACTTGCCGTTGTGGAGGTACCCGTCGGCTGCCAGGGCTTTCTCCGCCTCCTCCGCCATGCCGGCGAGCAGCTCGGCGGGAAACGACTGGTCACGCAGGTGGCAAGGCCGCACCCGCTCGTGCGCGGTGAGGTCGCGGACGGCGTCCCGGAGAGCGGGAAACCCCTCCTCCCACCCGGCCGGGGTGCGGGCCGTGGTGCGGGACTGGAGCCAGGAAGTCCAGCGCCTGCTCCACCGCACCGCTTCTGTGCTTGCCCGGCCGATCAGCAGTTCCACGCGGTCCATCACGGACTGTGTTGCCTCGATCAGCGCGGTGTCGCCCTTGGCCTGCCGCAGTTGCAGCGCCTCTTGGAGGTGCGCGCGGGCCGCCGCGAACTCACCTCGCTCCATCAGGTGCTTGCCGTAGTGCTGGAGGGCGAAGTCCGCGAGTTCTGGGTGTTGGCTCCGGGAAATGGCCAGGGCCCGGCGATAGAATGCGTCGGCGGTCTCCGCGTCCCCACCGTAGCGGTAGGCGTCACCGAGGTTGATTTCGGTGGCGATTACGGCGTGGCTGTTTCCGCTGGCAGTGGCCAGGTCGAGCGCCTGCCGCAGAAACGTGCGGGCCTCTTTGTAGTCGCCCAGGACGACCGAGCCGACGCCGATCCACCGGGACAGCACGCGCCGCCGGTCGCCGTCCCCCTTCCCGGACAGGCCCCGCAGTTCCGCACGCAGTTCTTCGACAGCACCGGTCAGCTGGTCCCGGTCAGCGGGGACCATGCGCAGACCCTCGTCATGTGCGATGTGGTGATGGAGCACGCGCCTTCTCCTCCCTTCGGGTTCTTCACGCTAACTACAGCTCGTCGGTCTGGTGACGCAGGTCGGTCAGCAGTTCCTGGCCGTGCGCGGTGAAGTGCTCGCCCAGGAGTTCGAGCTGGCCCATGAGGTAGCGGACGGCCGGCATGCCTTCGTCGTAGGCGGCCTGGATGCTCGCCCGCTCGTTGGCGTTCAGGTCGTCGCGGTCGAGTTCGGTCCGGCGGAACCGCAGGAGCTGGTTGTATACGCAGGTCGCGTGGAAGGCCCGGTCCACCTCCCAGAACTGGTTTCGGGCCACCCCCTGCGTAGCGCGCCACGCGATCTCGATCTTGGGGGAGGTCTTGGAGGAGTACCCGGCGGCGAAGACCTGGTGCTGGAGGACGTGGAAGCTGACCGACTGGTGGACCGCCTCGTGCAGGATGTTCTCCGCCAGGAAGAGGTGGGACGGCTCGGGGCTGACGGTGTTAGGCGGGATGTGGTGCCGGGCCTTCTCGGAGAACGCGATGACGTACGGGAGCGCGGGGTCACTGGAGCTGGTCAGGGATGTGGTGCGGGCGCCGGGCTTCAGCCCCACCCACAACAGTCCCCGGACGAACTCCTCCACGCGGGCGAAGCCCTCGGGGTGGACTAGGGCGAGGCGCTCCAGTGCCTGGGTCAGCGCGGCGCGGCGGTCGTCGGTGTGCTCGGCGATCTCGTAGTCCGCCAGGTTGATCTCGTTGGCGATCTGTTCGGGAAGCTCGGCGCCGAACCAGTCGAAGCGGGCCCCGGAGATGTGCACGCTGTCGCTGCTCAGGGCGCGGGCGTGCTCGGCGTAGGGGATGCCGGACTTCACGAGGCGCTCCATCAGGGCGAACGGAAGGGCCCGCTCGGCGTTGTCCTCGAGCAGACGGATCAGCTCCGGATCCTGTCGGCCGAGGTCGAAGAAGGAGCCGGGCTCTACGCGGGTGGCGATGGCGGTGTGCACTGTGGGCCTCCTGGACTGGAATACGGGTCTTCCGGATGAGAAGGCGGGCCGGCCCGGACGCTTGTCCCGAGCCGACCCGCCATGCCGTCAACTACTCGGCGTCAGTGCAGCGCCGGGGTCAGACCGCGGGCGTCTTCGACTCGAAGACACCGTCGGGGACGGAGTGGTCCAGCCGCCGGGTCAGGGACTCGACGGCGGGCGTCTCCGGGGTGAAGTCGCCGTCCGGGACGGAGTGGTCCAGGCGCCGGGTCAGGTTGTTGACCTGGATCGTGTCGGACATGGTGGTGCTCCCTTCGGTGTACGCGGATGGTGCAGGGGGGTGGTGCATCCCGTCCCGGGCCGTGGTGCTGTAAGAAGCGCGGGGCGGGGGGCTGTGGGGTCACGCGGGCTCGATGTTGTCCGCGTGGGTGGTCCAGGTGATGCCGGAGGCGGGGCGGACGTGGGCCACGCGCACTACCCGGCCGTCGCTGTGGGTCTCGTGGGTGACGGCGTCCAAGGTGCCGACGCACTTCGAGGCGATGTCCTGGACCTGCTGTTGGAGGAGCGGGTGCTGTTCGTGGCCGGTGTGGTCTACGGAGTAGGTCACGTCTCCGGTTCCTCGGGGGTGGGCATGTCGGCGCGGCGCATGAACTTCTCCCAACCGCCGGCCGCTCGCAGGCGCAGGGCCCGGCTCGGTGCTCCGGGCTGCGTCTCCCGTATGGCGATCTTGCGTCCACTCGTGCCGGGCGTGCGGCGAGGGAGGGTGCTGTCCATGGCTTCGCTCCTGCCGTCGGAGGGATGCAGCGGGCCGCAGGCGCGACACGGGGGAGGTGGCGGTGCGGCCCGCTGCGAAGGGGGCGAACACCACGGTAGGGAGCGGCGCCAGGCGCCAACAACGCGTTTGCACGCGATTGCAGAATTTCAGCTCAGGGAGTCGATTGCCCTGGAGATCAGGGCCCGCGCCCGTGTTCCGTGCACCGCCAGATCCTTGAACCTGTCGAATGCCTGCACGTACAGGGCGAGTTCACTGGGCGAGGTGACGGTCACCTGCGCAGACAGGAGTTCCACGTTTGCCTGCACGTCATCGAAGACGTTGAACGTCTCGGTCGGCCACATGCTGCGCTCGGCGGTGAACGGGATGACGCCGAGGGAGACGGCGGGTAGCGACATGGCCGAGAGAAGGTGTGTCAGCTGCTCGGCCATCGTCTCGGCGCTGCCGAGGCGGTAGTACAGGACCCCCTCCTCCACCAGGATCGCGAAGCGATGGTTCCCGGTGCGGATGATGCGGGAGCGGGCCAGGCGGGCCGTCACGGCTTCGGCGACGTCGTCGGGCGTGCGGCGGAAGTCGGCGACGGTGGCGAGCAGGGCGGTTGCGTATGCCTCGGTCTGTAGGACGCCCGGCACGACGCGAGAGGAGTAAGCCCTGAAATGGCGGGTGCGCTCGTAGAGGGGGACCACGGACTCTTGCAGTCGGCGCAGGCCCGTACGGGTGAGCCTGCGCCACTCGACGTACATGGAGTCGACCGCGCGGCTTGCGGCGATCAGATCCTCGGCCTGGCCGTCCGCGCCGCACGCGGTGCACCACGCCCGGATGTCCTTGTCGGACGGCGCGGTCTTGGCGTTGATGATGCGAGAGGTCTTGGCGCCGTTCCACCCGCACAAGGCCGCCAGCTCCTGCCCTTGGAGGCCGGCGTCCAGCATGATTTCGCGCAGGCGTGCGGCGACCGCGAGACGGGCCGTCTGGGCGCTGGAGGACGGGGAGACGGACATCGGTGTGCTGCGGGGGTCAGACGGTGTACTGCTCGTGCGGGATGCCGCGCTCCCAGACAGCTTCGAACGCGCCTGCGCATAGCTTGGCCACGGCGGGCTCCTGGCACATCTCCGGCCCGGCGGACGCACCGTCACCGGTGAAGTGGTTGAAGCGGACGATCTTGCCGTCGAACAGCCAGAAGTCGTTTCCGGGGAGCGCGATGTCCGACGCTTGACGGCGGGGCAGCCAGCGGACCTGTTCGCCTGCCGCGATGTTGGTGAACGTGCCCGAGTGCTCGAAGCGGATGTACTCGGTGACCGGTTCGGAGACGATGCGCGCGCGACGGATCACCACACCCCGGGCGACGGCTTGAGAGATGAGGTCGAGCCAGGGCCGCCACCACGTCGCACGGTCGTCGGGGTCGAGCCGGACACCGTCCCGCCACGCCGCGAAAGGGCCTTTCTCCTTGTCGACCCCGTAGGAGTCGCGCATCTCCAGGTGTACCGCGGAGTGCTGAGCACCGGCCAGCAGTTCAGAGAAGCCCGGCACGTTCTGCATCGTCTAGCGCCTTCCTGATGATTCCCGCCATCCGGAGCGGGATACGGGTCACGTTCTCGTGGTCGGGGATGCCGACGGCGTGGCCGGGGACCCACTCGGTGCTGCCGATCTTCGTCAGCAGCGCCTCGCCGGGCTTCCAGCCCTGGACCACCAGCTCCTTCTCTTCGTCGTCCACCCACACCATCGGGCTCTCGTCATCGCCGGTGCTGGGGTCTATCCCGACGAACCGTAGGGGCATGGCGATCTCCCTTGTCCAGTGGATTGCGCGTATTTGCGTGTGAGGTTGGTCGAGGGGCATCGGAGCGTCAAGAGTCCGAACCGGCCAGCGACAAAGAGGCCCCCGCTGGCCGGCCGACCCGAAAGTGTGTTGTGTCATTTAATTTCGCCCACACGACACACTTTCTCGTAGAGTGCCCCGTCCAGGGCGATCACTGCCGCAACAGCGCACTCAGGGGGTACATCGTGGCAACCCGGGGCAGGCCGACACGGGCCAGCATCTACCAGGGCATGGAAGACGCGATCCGCGATCTCCGCGAACGCTTCGGCGGTCTGCCCACCCCCGCCGAGGCCGAAGATATCTGGGCCGACCTGTGGCACGAGGAAGCCCACAACAGCACCGCCCTGGAGGGCAACACCCTCGTACTACACGAGGTGGAGAAGCTGCTGGAGGAGGGCAAGGCCGTCGGGGCGAAGCCGCTGCGCGACTACATGGAGGTCCGCGGCTACGCCGACGCGGCGACCTGGGTCTACGGGCAGGCCCTGGAGCCAGGCGACTGGACCGACGGGTCTCTCATCACGGTGACCGAGGTCCGGCGCATCCACGAGACCCTGATGCTGCCGGTCTGGACCGTGGAGCCGACCCCGGGCGCCACGGACTACGAGGGCCCGGGAAGTTTCCGCCGTCACGAGATCAAAGAGTTCAGCGCGGGCATGAAACCGCCGTCGTGGACTGAGGTGGATCACCGGATGCGGGACTGGGTGGACTCCGCAGAGGTGCTCCGGGAGGAGAACGGCACCCCGCTGCCGGAGAGGCTGGCCGCGGTGCACAACAACTTCGAGCAGATCCACCCGTTCCTCGACGGCAACGGCAGGGCCGGGCGGCTCTCCCTGAACCTGCTCCTGGCACGGCTCGGATATCCCCCGGCGATCATCCACAAGAGAGACCGGGACAAGTACCTCCGGGCCATGCAGCGCGCCGACCAGGGGGAGGTGGGCCCCCTCGGGGAGCTGATCGCGCGGGCCGTCACCAACAATCTGAACCGGTTTGTGCTGCCCGCCGTGGCGGGGCCCGTAAAGCTGGTCCCGCTGGCCGCGCTGGAGACCGAGAACGTGAAGGAGCGCGCCCTGCGTGCCGCTGCGGCACGGGGACGTCTCAAGGCCGTCAAGGGCGCTGACGGGAGCTGGCGCAGCAGCAAGGCGTGGGTAGCCCAGTACGAGGCAACCAGGTACCAGCGCAGGGGCTGACGCTGGGAACGACGAAGCCCCTGCCAGGTCCCGGAGTACGGGGGCGGGGGCTTCGTCGTACAGCGGTCAGTTCACGTACTCCAGGATCTCCAGCACGGTCCGGGTCGTACGAGTCGTGGCGCTCACCATCCCGTCTGGCCGTACGCCAGCCCGTACGGGCTGCACTCCATGCAGCCCTCGCACTCGTCGTCGCCGCAGTCGCCGGGCTCGTCGTCCTCGTCCTGCCGGTACTCGCTGTGGCGCCATCCCGTGCAACCGGTGGAGCAGCCGCAGCCGGGACCGCACTCCGAGCACAGCATGCGCAAGGTCCAGCCGCAGGTCTCGCACAGCAGGTCGTCAAGGTCGGGTGTCGCCGGGGCCGGCGTGGTGTCGGTCATGCATTTTTCCTTCCTAATGTGATCACCGGGTCGGCTGCTGCCGCCGGGGGCTTGTGGTTAATCCGTTCGGGCTAGTTGGAGTGGCAGCGGCCGTACACGTCGCGGCGCCAGCCGACGGCTACGACGGTGCGGGGCTCGGGGAGATAGACCACCCGGAGGTCTCCGGCGGCGAGGCGGCAGGCGCGGGACCCCCCTCCCATCCGTTTGGCACCTCGGGGGTGGGGGTCTTCGGCGAGGGTGTTGATCATGCGGTGGAGGGTCTGGGCGGCGGGCGGGTCGCGACGTCGGATCTTGTCCAGGGCCCGCTGGGCGGCGGGAGCTATGAGCACGGGAATGGGCGTCTCCGGTCGGGTCGGGAATGTGGAAGGGCCCCGTCCTCCGGAATGGAAGACGGGGCCCTGCTGGACAGCTGTGGGTCAGCTCTCCTTCTCCTCGATCACCTCGGCGAGGTGGAGGAGGGCGTACGCGATACCGGCGAGCCCGTTCGCTACCGCCCGGGTCTCGTCGTTGACCTCCGGGTCGGCGTAGGCGGCCCCGGCCGCGTCCTGGGCGAGCTGCTTGTATCGGTTGCTGATCATGTGTGTCCCTTCGTGGAGGAGGCCGGTCGGCCGCAGCGGTCTCCAGGAGGGCCTGGAGGCCACTGTCAGGGGCCGGTCAGGTGGTTGGGGAAGGCGGTTGCGTCCATCCGTTCACGCGATGGGGGCGCCGTGCCCGAGGACCGCGGCGGCGGCTGCGGCAGCAGAGATGAGGAAGAGGATCAAGGAGCAGCCGTCGCCGCTGGCTTCGACCTCGGTTATCGCGTCGGACTTTGGGGCGTAGCCGTCGTGGTTCTCCGCGCGGTGCTTCGTGCGGGCCGCCTTGGCGTCGTCGCGTTCGTCGACCGGCTCGGTGGTGGTTCCGCAGTCGAGGCAGGTGTAGGCGTAGGGCACGAAACAGCCTTTCGGGTGCGCTGGCGGGCGAGGGGCAGGGGGCCGTGACCACCCTGCCAGCCTCTGCCGTCAGCCACGGGCGGAACCGGTAAACGAGTAACCGGTAAGCGGTTGACCTGCGGATTTACCCGCTTACTCGGGGCTGGCCGCACTCTCGGGGGAGAGGGGGTCCGGGTACACGGTCAGGTCTGGCACCAGGTGGGCGGGCAGCCGCGGCATGCGCTGGAGCGCCTTCGTCAGCTCGTCGTACGAAACGCCGATGGCCTTGTCCCCGGCGACGCTGACGACCTTCGTGGGGATCCCGGCATCCCGCAGTTTGCTCGGGAAGGTGGCCGTGGTGAGGCCGACGAAGTCGCCCTGCTTGTGGAGGCCGTGGAGAAGTTCGACGGCGTGGACACCGCCCTTCCCCTCGTGCTTGGCGATGGCCACTGCATGCTCTACGTGGTCCACCAGCTCCCGTTTCCACTTCCCTACGTCCACGACCGGTAGCGCCCCCTCCCCGCTCTCCTCGGCGGGCTCCAGGGCGAGCCGGGCCGTGTCGGCAAGGAGTTCGGCCGGGACTGGCCGCGTGGTCAGTTCGAAGGCCCGGTTCCCCCTGGCCCAACACGCGGTGACCGCGCCCAGGGTGGAGACCACCAGCACCACACCGTCCAGGAGCCACGACCCCACCGCCACCCCCGCGACGGGGAGGGCCAGCAGGGTGCAGCGGGCTGCGGCGATCCGCTTCCGTCGGTGGCCCACCTGCCCCGGGTCGATGTCGGTGATCTCCCAATCCCCCAGCGCTTCCAGGGCGACCTGGTGGCGGCGGACCTCCCGGTCGGCCTGGTCCAGATCACTCTGGGCCGCGGGGACCAGGCCCCCGTCTTCGGCGGCGATCCGGCGCAGCTTGGTCGCCTTCTTGTGCGCCCGCTTCGCCTCCCGCTGGTGCTCCTCAACCTTCTCGGCGTGCGCCTCACCGCGGGCCTTGACGATGCGCCGCAGCAACTCCTCCTCCGAAACGGTGTGGCCGCCGGCCCAGTGCGCCAGAAAGACCGCGATGTGCCCGCCCCCCGCGGTCGTGCGGGCGATCAGGGGCGCGGGCCTGCTCAGGGTCTCGTCGCTCATCAGCCGATCAGCCCCTGGCCTACCCAGGTCATCAGGGGGACGCCGATCATCGACGCGAGGCCGCCGAGGGAGGAGGCGATGCCCCACGTCGAGCCGGTCAAGGCGCCGGAGATGGCCAGCACGCGCTCCCCCCAGCCCTTCGCGAACCAGATGAACAAGCCGAGCAGGATGATCAAGGTCAGGGCGATCCAGGACCCGGAGTATCCGAGGACCTCGCCGGTGGACAGTTCCACCGCCCCGGCGCCGGACTGGCCGACGGCCGCGTTCCCGATCTCCTGGCCGAGCTTGTTTCCGCTGCCGGTGAAGGCGCCGGAGATGTTGCCGACGATGCCGCCGACGACCGCGGAGGCCAGCACCATGACGAGGAAGGATGCGACCCAAGGGAGCCAGAACCTGCGCTTTTTCAACGCCTTGAAGGTGCGGCCGTTGCTGTAGAAGATCACGGCCCCAGTGACGACCATCAGGCAGAAGCCGAAGGCCGCGCCCGCGCGGGTGACGACGTGGGTGGTCTCGATCAGATCCATGATCAAGCCCCCACAATCCACGCGGCGATCAGGTGCCGGGTCGGCTCGGCGATCAGCGTTCCGCCGACCGCGGCGACCAGCAGGACGGCACTGGCCCACCTGCGGATCCGGCCGCCCGTAGCGCAGCCGACCGCGGACACCACGGCGGTCAAGCAGCCGACCGCGAATGCGGTGTCGACGCCGACCGCGGCGGTCATCCGGTAAGTGACGTGGTTCGACCACTGCACCGCCGGGAACAGGCCCACGCCCAGTACGGCGAGGGCGCGGAGGGGGCGCAGGCGGCGGACCGTGGCCCGGACGCGGTCCCAGTCGACGGAGTGGTGCGCGTCGGGGGCGAGGACGGTGATGTGGTCGGTGTGCCCGTACCGCTCGGCGGTGTCGGGCGCGGTGGGGATGCTGTGCCACTGAACGCCGGTCACAGGGCCACCCCCAGCCGCAGCAGGGCGGAACGCACAGCAAGTTCTTCGTGGTCGGGGACGGTGGTGTGGACCGGAACAGCGACCGGTTCCGGGGCCTGCGGCGCGTCAGCGAAGCACGCGGGCAGTAGGGCTAGCAGGTAGCCCGTTGCGGTGATGCGTACGCCGCGGCGCCGTATATCGGACATCATGGTCGTGTCTCCCTCGGGAGGTACTGCGGCCGGACTCGGATGCCTGCGAAGCGATTTACCGAGTCCGGCCGATCTTTTTTGGTTCCGGGCCGGCGGCCCGTGGCTCCCGCTCGATTCGGTGCGCTTCCCGGTGGGTGGCGTTGCCGTATCGAGCGGGACCATGAAGCGCCGGTCAGGTGGTCGTGGTGGACGGGGCGGGGAACTCCTTTGCGGCTTTTCGCACCTTCGCCACGGTTGAGCCGTGTTGCGCCGCGAACGCCGTTTCCGTCACCTTCGGCAGCACCGCCCGGGACTGCCGCCAGGCCGAAGCCAGTTCGCGGCGCCCGTGTTCGGCGTAGGCGGACCGCCGGTCGTTGCCGAAGGTCAGCGGGGTCGTGGTGCGGTTGTCCTCGCGGGGCTGCTGTGCGGGGCCGGGAGGGGCCGAAGCGACCTGTGGGTTTTCCTCGGGAATTCGCGATTCATCGGCAGACTCACCCGATTGGGCACCGGCCCCGTCGTGCAGGTTCTCGCGCAGGTTTCCCGGCTCGTCCTCGCACTCCTCCAATCCCTCCTCGGGCAGCTGCGGGACTCGCAGGGTGACTTCGACCGGCTTCGGCGGGGCTTCCTTCGCCGCGAAAGCGGTAAGGGGTACGGGCCGAGGGGCGCTCTTACTCGCTACCGACGGCGCATGGACCGGCCGCCACTCGATTTCGATTCCCGCAGCGGCGAGGCCGGCGACAGCAGCCTCCGGGGTCAGCGCGACACCGAGCTTGGCCAGCCGCAGGGGCAGCAGAGCTTCCACCGGGGCCTTACGCCGCCAGGAACGCCCGTAACGGGCCTGTAGGCGGGCCTGGTAGATCAAGCGGTCCTGCTCCATGCCGACGGCCTGTTCGTAGCTGCGCAGCTCCCACAGCCGCATCCGGCGCCACAGCTTGAACGTGGGGACCGGGGAGAGCAGCCAGCGTGTAATGCGCACGCTGTCGATGCCCTTGCCCTCGGTGACGTCCGCGATCCGGCCTATGGCGTGGCGGGCCGCTTCGACGGTGACGACGAAAAGGACCGGGATCACTGCGTGCATGCCGACACCGAGTGGGTCAGGCCAGGCCGCGGCCCCGTTGAACGCGATCGTGGCCGCGGTCAGCATCCACGCCGTCTGACGGAGCAGGGGGAAGGGGATGCGGATCCACGTCAGCAACAGGTCGAGGGCCAGGAGGACGATGATCCCGGCATCGATGCCGATCGGGAACACCAGCGCGAATGTCCCGAACCCCTTCTTCACGGCGAGGGCGCGGACTGCGCTGTAGGACCCGGCGAAGCCGATCCCGGCGATCACGACGGCTCCGGCGACGATGACGCCGATCAGGATTCTGTGCGTGCGGGTCAGCTCGGGAACCCCCTTCAACGGACCCTCCTTTCGGTGGTGCCGACCCCCAGTCGCAGGGCGCCGCGGATCTGGTGCTGCTGGCGGAGCTGGGCGATACGACGGCGGATGATCGTTAATCGGATCGCGTCGAGGAGGCGCTGTTGCTCGGTCACCGGCCACTGCCTACGTGCAAGGCGAGGTAGATGATGAACAGCACGGCGCCGATGTTCGCCAAGACCGCGCCGCAGCCTGGCTTGCCCTGGGCCCTCACGACGCCCCCTCGAAGAACTTGGTGACCACGTCGTGGTGCAGCCGACCCGCGGCGCGCTGACGCTCTCTGGCCGCCTTCATGTTCTCGGCGTGCTGCCGCTGGGCGGGAGTGAGGACGTGCCCCACGGCCTGGGCCACGCCGTCGAGTTCAAGCTGACCGATCACGTCACTGATGCGGGTCCGCCGGGTCATGACCGGGCCTCCCGCTTCGCCGTCTTTTTCGCGGTGGCCGGCTGACGCCAGTTCGAGATGACTCGCGCCTGAAGACCGACCTGGCTGGCCTGCTGCTCCGGCGTGAAGCCGGTGGCGCTCGTGGTGGAGGTGCTGGTGGTCTCGGTTTTCCTGCTGAAAATGCCCATCAGGCCCAGACCCCCGCCCACTTCGCGGCGGCCTTCTTGGCGGTGCCCTTGTCCACGGGCGGGACCGAGGGCGATACATTTCGGATCACGACGTGCTCCTGTGTGGCAGGTGTATCTGTCGGAGCCCCCGATCCCGCTGTTGGAGCAGCGGACGGGGGCGTTTTCGTTGTGGTGCGCGGGCGGTAGAGGTGTCGCACCTCCGCCTGTTGAAGCACCCCGCTGGGGCCGCCCGTGGCAAGTTCTCCGCCGCGGAAGCTGTCCTCCCGGTCGTTTCGGGAGGCTCTGGCGGTGCCTGTTCAGTTCTCAAGGAGCAGTCGCGGCCTTTGTACTCACCCCCGCGGGCTTTCCTTCGGGCTATCTGTGCAGGTCAAGCGGGGTTCTGTGCACCAACTCCGGCCCAGCGGGCTGTTGTTGGTGCGGGTCGAGTCTGACATTGAACCTTACGGATTCGCAAGGATTCTCACGGAACCCTACGGGGGCTTACGATTCCTGCCATGGAGTCGCTCGCACTGGAGGCCGCCCGCAGGGGCCTCGCCGGGGTCCTGGACTGGACCCAGTTGGAGAACACCCCCGTCACGGTCACCCGCCGGGGGAAAGCGGCCGTGGTGTGGCTGCCGCCCGGCCAGTACGCCGCTGCCGCGGTGGGCGAGGAGACCGAGCCGGAGGACGGACCTCACACCGTGGACGACCTCCGGGTCGAACTCGCTACGATCCTGCGCCGGGTCCAGTTCGAGGGCGCCCATGTTCGGATGCACCGCCACGGAGCCCCCGCGGCCGTCGTGGTGCCCGTCGCATGGTTCGAGAAGACCCAGCCGGCCGCCGAGTAGCGAAGTTCTTCCCGGGCCCCGGCTACTGCCCTGGCGGTGGCCGGGGCTTCGGCATGTCCCCGCTGACTGCCTCGCGGGTGAACAGCGGCTGCTGTGTCTTGGAGGCGTGGCCCCAGCCGCCGCACCGGCAGACGCACGGGCTCAGCGGGTCGGCCTCGGCGCACGCCTCACTCGGGCACGGCTCCGGGGTCACCCCGGCCACCCGGCGCCCAGGTCCACCAGGCGCTCGGTATCGGTGGGCTCACCGAAGATCACCTGAACGCCCGGGGCGCCGTGGAGTGCCGTTTCGGCTTCCTGCCACGCCTGGACGCACGGGTCACAGGCCCCGGCGTTAGACGTCCAGCGGCTGCATCCGGAGACGGGGCAGGGGCGTTCGCCGGAGTGCTCACGGCAAAGGCCCGTCACGGGATCGCAGGGCTTGCCGCAGGGGATGCCTCGGTCGTCGCCCGTGCACTCGTAGAAGCGCGGCGCAGCGATGTGCTCCCCGAACACCGGGGCGGTGTACGTCTCCTCGTCCGGCGCCTGGTCTTGGTCGTGCCAGCCCTGGGCCTGCCGGGGCAGCAGCGGGGCGACGACGGGGGCGGGCGAGCCCGCAGCGTCACGGATGCGGCCGGAGATGATGGCGGCCACGCTGGTGGTGATCTTCTCGGGCAGAGGGCGGCCGGCGACCACATCGCGAATCTGGTCGGGGCTCCACCCAGAGGCCAGCAGGCCATCGACCATCAGCCCCTGGTCCCGGAGCGTCTTGCCCGTCAGCCGGAGGGCGGGCAGCTCGTTGCCGATCGCGGTGAGCAGCAGTACGCCCTCGGTCGGGGCCACTGCCACGACAGGCGGAGCCTGCGGGGGCTTCACTTCGGCGGACTCTTCCGTCCGTCCGTCCGTCTTCGGCTCGTTCGCGGGGACCTTTGTGGTACGGACGGACGGACGGGTCTTGGTCTTCTGCTTGTTGGTCTTCTTGAGGTTGGTGTTCTTAGTGGTCCGATTACCCGTCGCCGGATCATCCGTCGGCGGAAAATCGCGCAACGGTTGCGACCTGCGGTTTTGTACGCGATCGAGCATGTCGGTGGCGTCGTCGCCGAGGAGGTCGAAGAGGTGGGCGGGAACGTCCGTGATGCGGTACCACGCCTCACCGAACGTGCCGTCGTCGTTGTGCTCCTGGCCCCGCTCCAGGTAGCCGAACTTCTCCAGCTCCTGGAGGCCGGTGGTCACCGCGGCCTTCCCGTCGGTGCTCGACCGCACGAGAGCGGCCACGGTGACCGTGAAGCCGGTGCGGTGCGTGGAGATCAGCCCGAAGATGCCCTTGGCCTTGAAGCTGATGCGGCGGTCACGGAAGAGGGCGTTCGCGATCTGGGTGAAGTTGTCGGCCGCCATGGGGCCGCGTTGGATGCCTGCGCCGTAGCTCATCGCGTCACCGCCAGAGCGGACGCGGGTCGGCCACAGGCCGGCCGAAAATCGCTCCCCGCGTCGGCGGAGGCGGCATACACGGCCCCATGGGGCTGTGGCATTCTTGGGGTCATCGCACCGAGTGCGATAGCCCGAATCTTCAAAGACATCGGGTGAGCCCTGGTTCTTCTGACGTGAACCTGCGGCCGGGCGGAGTTGGTAGCTCCAAGCGGCCCTGACGTAGTCAGTGGCGAACTCGGTGAAGAAGTCCTCACGCCGTCGGAAGCGTGGGGACTTCGCCGTTTCCGGGGTCCGCCGAGGCCGCGCTAGGGCGGCTTGATGAGGAGGCCGACGCGGGTCGCGGGGGTATCTGCGGGCGCGGTATCACTCACAGGCGCCAGTACCCTGGCGTTCAGTCCATCCGGCCGTGAGAGCGAGGGCACACATGCGGGCACATCAGCTCGGGACACAGCGGGTCGCCCCAGGATGCTGCGCTGTCTGTTCTGCACCGTCTCGCCCCCTTTCGGGTCGGTTGGTGCAGGTCAGCGCGCCCTCCCCTCACTTCGAGAAGAGCTGAGCTGCTCCCACGCCATGCGCCGCCGCCTGATCAACTCCACGCTCGCCGTCGTACTCGTCGTGATCGCCGTCTTCGGCGTGTCCCTGGTCATCGTGGAGACCAGGACCATCACCAGCAGCGCCCAGGACCGCATCGAGTACGAGGCGCAGCGCCTGGTCGGCATCGTCGAGGCGAACGTCCTCGAACGCGAGCGGGTCGACCCGACGGCCCTGTCCGATCAGCTGGACGTCGGACACCACGCCACGATCACCATCCCCGGGCAGGCCACCGTCGAGGTCGGCCACCGGATCGACGAGGACGTCATCCGCGGCACCGCACACGGTGAGCAGGGCGAGCTCGTGGTCGTCGAGGAAGCCCGCTCCACCGTCACCAAGGAGGTCGGGCGGACGCTCGCGGTCGTCGGCGCCGTCGCGCTGCTGGCCGTCGTGGCGGCCGTACTGCTCGCCGTACGGCAGGCGAACCGGCTGGCCTCCCCGCTCACCGACCTCGCTGAGACCGCCGAGCGCCTCGGATCGGGAGACCCGCGGCCCCGGCACAAGCGGTACGGGGTGCCCGAGCTGGACCGGGTCGCGGACGTACTGGACTCCAGTGCCGAGCGGATCGGGCGGATGCTGACCGCCGAGCGGCGGCTGGCCGCGGACGCCTCGCACCAGCTGCGCACGCCGCTGACCGCGCTGTCGATGCGGCTGGAGGAGATCACGGTCACCGAGGACCTGGAGACCGTGCGGGAGGAGGCGACCATCGCCCTCGCCCAGGTGGAGCGGCTCACGGACGTGGTCCAGCGGCTGCTCACGAACTCGCGGGACCCGCGGACCGGCTCGGCCGTCCCCTTCGACCTCGACGAGGTCGTCAAACAGCAGGTGGAGGAGTGGCGGCCCGCCTACCGCAGCGCCGGCCGCGCCATCGTGCGCTCCGGCAAGCAGGGCGTACGGGCCGTCGGCACCCCGGGCGCGGTCGCCCAGGTCCTGGCCACGCTGGTGGAGAACGCGCTGATGCACGGCGGCGGCACCGTCGCCCTGCGCACCCGGGTGATCGGGAACCAGGCGGTGCTGGAGGTCACGGACGAGGGGCCGGGGGTCCCGCCGGACCTCGGCAACCGGATCTTCGAGCGGGCCATCAGCGGCCGCAACTCCACCGGCATCGGCCTGGCCGTCGCCCGGGACCTGGCCGAGGCGGACGGCGGGCGGCTCGAGCTGCTCCAGGCGCAGCCGCCGGTCTTCGCCCTGTTCCTGAGCCGGACGGCCCGGGAGCGCTCAGAGCCGGAGAAGACGGTCCGCTAGGGGCCGGCCCCGGCTCGCGGCCCCGGCTCACGGCCCCGGCTCACGGCTTCGGCTCGCGGCTACGGCTCGCTGTGTCGCCCCGTGGCTTCGGCTCGCTGTTTCAGCTCGCCGCGGGTTCGGGTTCCGGCTCGGGCTGCGGTTCGGGCCTGCGGTCCGGCTTGGGCAGCGGGGCCGGCTCGGGTATCGGCTCGGCCTCGGCGGCCTGCGGCAGGGCCTTGAAGACCCAGGTCCGGTACGACCAGAAGCGGAAGACCGTCGCGGTCCCGATGCCGATGAACTTGAAGACGTTGGTGGCCACCGGCCCGTCCCAGCCGAAGCCGTACGTGGCCGTGTACAGCACGCCGTTCTCGATGACCAGGCCGATCGCGCTGAACCCGGCGAACAGGACCAGCTCCCGGGTCCGGCCGCTCTTGGCGCGGTCCCGGTAGGCGAAGTAGCGGAAGCCGAGGTAGTTCGTGGCGATGGCGACCACGGTCGCTATCACGCTCGCGCGCACCACCTGGAGGTCGGTCGTGTGGCGGATCAGGTTGAAGACACCCAGGTTGACCAGCACGCCCAGACCGCCGACGGCGCCGAACTTGGCGACCTCACGAACGAGACCGCGTACGCGTTCGAGGACGGGTCCGTTCCCCGGCGTGCTCATCTGAATGGTCAGTCCCTGTCGGTCACCGCCCCGCACGGGGGCGTCCGCTGTTCTCCGTCAACCCCCACATGGTAAGTGTCGCCCCTCCGGTCCGTCTGTGCCTTCGCACACCGTGCGACACACGGCACACCGATGGCTCCGCGCCAGGGGCACGTCCCGATGGCGGAATACCGCCGGATACCCTGGAGGAGTGACGTTCCCGGTAGTCGGCATGGTCGGCGGCGGACAGCTCGCCCGCATGACCCACGAGGCGGGTATCCCCCTCGGCATCAGATTCAAGATCCTCAGTGACACCCCACAGGACTCGGCGGCCCAGGTCGTGAGCGATGTCGTCATCGGCGACTATCGCGATCTGCAGACGCTGCGCGCCTTCGCGCGCGGCTGCGACGTGATCACCTTCGATCACGAGCACGTGCCCACCGAGCACCTCAGGGCCCTGGAAGCGGACGGCATCCCCGTCCGCCCGGGGCCCGACGCGTTGGTGCACGCCCAAGACAAGGGGGTGATGCGCGCCCGGCTCGACGCGATCGGCGCGCCGAGCCCCCGCCACCGGATCGTGAGCGATCCGGCGGACGTGGCGGCCTTTGCGGACGAGGTGGGCGGCTTCCCCGTCATCCTCAAGACGGTGCGCGGCGGGTACGACGGCAAGGGCGTGTGGTTCGTCCGCACGCCCGAGGACGCGGAGGCCCCCTTCAAGGCGGGCGTCCCGGTCCTCGCGGAGGAGAAGGTCGAGTACGTCCGCGAGCTCGCGGCCAACATCGTCCGCTCCCCGCACGGCCAGGCCGTGGCCTACCCCGTCGTCGAGTCCCGCCAGGTGGACGGCGTCTGCGACACGGTGATCGCCCCGGCCCCGGACCTCTCGGAGGCCCTGGGCGGCGAGGCACAGGCCCTGGCCCTGCGCATCGCCAAGGAGCTCGGCGTGACCGGCCACCTGGCCGTGGAGCTGTTCGAGACCACCGACGGCCGCATCCTCGTCAACGAACTGGCCATGCGCCCGCACAACAGCGGCCACTGGACCCAGGACGGGGCCATCACCTCGCAGTTCGCCAACCACGTACGGGCGGTCCTGGACCTTCCGCTGGGCGACCCGCGCCCCCGCGCCACGTGGACGGTCATGGTCAACGTACTGGGCGGGGACTACCCCGACATGTACGCGGCCTACCTGCACTGCATGGCCCACGACCCGCAGCTGAAGATCCACATGTACGGCAAGGACGTGAAACACGGCCGCAAGGTCGGCCACGTCAACACCTACGGCGACGACCTGGGCGATGTGCTGGAGCGCGCACGCCATGCTGCCGACTACCTCAGAGGAACGGTCACCCAATGAGCACCTCCGCCGCAGCCCCCGTCATCGGCATCGTCATGGGGTCCGACTCGGACTGGCCGGTGATGGAGGCCGCAGCCCAGGCACTGGACGAGTTCGAGATCCCCTACGAGGTCGACGTCGTCTCCGCGCACCGGATGCCGCGCGAGATGGTCGCGTACGGGGAGCAGGCCGCCGACCGCGGACTCAAGGCGATCATCGCGGGCGCGGGCGGGGCCGCCCACCTGCCCGGCATGCTCGCCTCGGTCACCCCGCTGCCGGTCATCGGCGTCCCGGTCCCGCTGAAGTACCTCGACGGCATGGACTCGCTGCTGTCGATCGTCCAGATGCCCGCCGGGGTTCCCGTCGCCACCGTCTCGGTCGCCGGGGCGCGCAACGCGGGCCTGCTGGCCGTACGGATGCTGGCGGCGCACGACCAGGAGCTGCTGGCCCGGATGCGCGACTTCCAGCAGGAGCTGAACGACCAGGCCACCGAGAAGGGCAAGCGGCTGCGGACGAAGGTCGCGGGCGCGGAGTCCTTCGGATTCGGCAAGTGAGCGCGGCGCGGCGCCTGGACGAGGCGCGCGAGCTGCTGGCCGAGCACCCCGTCGTGGACGGTCACAACGACCTGCCCTGGGCGCTGCGCAAGCAGGTCCGCTACGACCTGGACCGGCGGGACATCGCCGGCGACCAGTCGGCGTACCTGCACACCGACATCCCGCGGCTGCGGGCCGGCGGGGTCGGCGCACAGTTCTGGTCCGTGTACGTGGCCACCGAGCTGACCGGCGACGAGGCGGTCAGCGCCACGCTGGAACAGGTGGACGCGGTCGACCAGCTGATCAGCCGTTACCCCGCCGACCTGGTGCGGGCGCTGTCCGCGGACGACATGGAGGCGGCCCGCGCCGACGGCCGGATCGCCTCGCTGATGGGCGCCGAGGGCGGCCACTCCATCAACAACTCGCTCGCCACCCTGCGCGCCCTGCACCAGCTGGGCGTGCGGTACATGACGCTCACGCACAACGACACCATCGACTGGGCGGACTCGGCGACCGACGAGCCCCGGCACGGCGGCCTGAGCGACTTCGGCCGCGAGGTCGTCCGCGAGATGAACCGCGTCGGCATGCTCGTCGACCTCTCGCACGTGGCCGCGACGACGATGCGCGACGCGCTGGACGTCACGGCCGCGCCGGTGGTCTTCTCGCACTCCTCGGCGCGCGCGGTGTGCGACCACCCGCGCAACATCCCCGACGACGTGCTGGAGCGGCTCCCGGCCAACGGCGGCGTGGCGATGGCCACCTTCGTACCGAAGTTCATCCTCCCCGCCGCCGTCGAGTGGACGCTGGCCGCGGACGAGAACCTGCGGGCACACGGCTTCCACCACCTGGACACCACGCCCGAGGCGATGGCCCTGCACCGGGCCTTCGAGGCGGAGCGCCCGCGCCCGGTGGCCACGGCCGCCACCGTCGCCGACCACCTCGACCACATGCGCGAGGCGGCCGGGATCGACCACATCGGCATCGGCGGGGACTACGACGGCACGGCCTTCACCCCGTCCGGGCTGGACGACGTGGCGGGCTACCCGAACCTGATCGCGGAACTGCTCACCCGCGGCTGGTCGAAGCCCGACCTGGCGAAGCTGACCTGGTCCAACGCGGTACGGGTGCTGCGCGACGCGGAGTCGGTGGCGCGGGACCTGTCGGCGTCCCGGGGTCCTTCCAATGCGGTGATCGGCTAGGACGGCCTGCGCCCGGAGGTGCGGCAACCGGGTGTGACCTGCGGGTTACACCCGAATGCCACACCTGCCGGGCGACCCGGGCGTCCGGCGTGTCACGGTGGCAGCATCTCTCCCTGCTGCCGCCGAGACCGGAGCGAACGCCATGGCCGACCTGCAGGATGAACCCCACTCCGTGGGCATCGGGGCGGAAGACCTTCCCGCCCCCACAGCGGTGACCAGCGCCCTCGACCGGGCCGCCGCGCTGCTGTCCGTGCATCCCGTCGCGGACGGGTGCAACACGCTCGTCTGGACCCTGCGCCAGAGCCCGTACCACGACATCGACACGCCCGACGCCGGCGTCGACACCGACATCCCGCGGCTGCGCGTCGGGGGAGTGGGCGCCCAGTTCTGGTCGCTGCTCACCCCGGGCGAGGCCGCCGCCGACGACCAGGTGGTCTCCGACACCCTGGAACAGATCGACGTGGCGCTGGCCCTGGTGCGCCGCTACCCCGACAGCCTGACCCTCGCGCTGACCGCCGACGACATGTCGGACGCCCGCAACCGCGGCCGCATCGCCTGCTTCCTCGGGCCCGTGCCCGGCCGTACGCTGACCGACTCGCTGAGCGCGCTGCACGCGTTCCACGCGCTGGGCGTACGGATCTTCGCGCCGGCGGGAGCGCCCTGGGCCGGGCAGGACCTGGCGGCCTTCGGCCACGAGGTGGTCCAGGAGGCGAACAGGCTGGGCATGCTGCTGGACCTGACCGGGTGCCCGTCGCTGACGGCCCGCCGGATCGCGGCGGCCTCGAAGGCCCCGGTGATCGTCTCGAACACGGCGGCCGCGGCCCTGAACCCGCATCCGGGGAACGTGACCGACGAGGTCCTGCTGGCCCTGCGCGAGGCGAACGGCCTGGCGATGATCACCTTCGACTCCGCCCGGACCGGGGACTCCCTGCACGCGGTCGCGGACCACGTCGACCACGTCCGCGCCGTCGCCGGCCCGCAGTGCGTCGGCCTGGGCGCCGCCTTCGGCGCCGAACCGGGCAACTCCCGCCCCACGGGCCTGACCGACCCCTCGGGCTACCCCCGCCTGATCGCGGAACTCCTGGACCGAGGCTGGCCGGAAGCCGACCTGGCCCTCCTGACCTGGGGCAACACCCAACGCGTACTCCGCGACACGGAATTCACCTCCCGAGCCGCCCAACACCGCCGAGCCGCCCCCACGCCTTTCTGACAGGCCCCTCGGGGCATGTTCAGCCCCGCCGGCGTTTGAGGCGCGGGGGTCCGGGGGCAGAGCCCCCGGCAACGGCGCCGCACGGTTGAACGCACGGCTCGCCCCCGCGCAGCGGCAAGGCCCCGGCCCTGTCCCCCCGCCCGGCCAAGGGCTAGGCGTGCGGCCGGCCCATCGCCCGGTAGGTCCACCCGGCTGCCCGCCACACGGCAGGGGCAAGCGCATTGCGCCCGTCCAGAATCAGCCGGTCGGTCACGACCCGGCCCAGCTCCGCCGGGTCGAGCTCGCGGAACTCGCGCCACTCGGTGAGGTGGAGGACGACCTCCGCGCCACGGGCCGCCTCCAGCGCGGAGTCCGCGTACCCCAGCGTCGGGAAGACGCGCCGCGCGTTGTCCATGCCCTTGGGGTCGTAGACGGTGACCTGCCCGCCCTGGAGGTGGATCTGCCCGGCCACGTTCAGCGCGGGCGAGTCGCGGACGTCGTCGGAGTCCGGCTTGAAGGTGGCGCCGAGCACCGCGACCCGCTTGCCGAGGAAGGACCCGCCGACGGCGTCCCGTGCCAGCTCGACCATGTGCCCGCGCCGCCGCATGTTGATCGAGTCGACCTCCCGGAGGAAGGTCAGGGCCTGGTCGGCTCCCAGCTCGCCGGCCCGCGCCATGAAGGCCCGGATGTCCTTCGGCAGGCAGCCGCCGCCGAAGCCGATCCCGGCGCGCAGGAACTTCGCGCCGATGCGGTCGTCGTAGCCGATGGCCTCCGCCAGCTTGACCACGTCGCCGCCCGCGGCCTCGCACACCTCAGCCATCGCGTTGATGAAGGAGATCTTCGTGGCCAGGAAGGAGTTCGCCGCGGTCTTCACCAGCTCGGCCGTCGGGAAGTCGGTGACCACCAGCGGAGTCCCCTCCGCCATCGGCGTCTCGTACACCTCCCGCAGCAGCTTCTCGCCGCGCTCGCCCTGTACGCCGATCACGATCCGGTCGGGGTGCAGGGTGTCCTGCACCGCGAAGCCCTCCCGCAGGAACTCCGGGTTCCACGCCAGCTCCACGTCCGCACCCGCCGGCGCCAGCTCCGCGAGCTTCGCGGCCAGCCGCTGCGCCGAGCCCACCGGCACGGTGGACTTGCCGACCACCAGGACCGGCCGCGTCAGGTGCGGGGCCAGCGAGGCCATCGCGGAGTCGACGTACGACATGTCACACGCGTACTCGCCGTGCTTCTGCGGAGTGTTCACGCACACGAAGTGCACGTCGCCGAACTCGCCGACCTCCTCCCAGGAGGTCGTGAACCGCAGCCGCCCCGTCGACCCCGGCAGCCCGGCCACGTGGGCGGACAGCAGCTCCTCCAGCCCGGGCTCGTACATCGGCACCCGGCCCGACGCCAGCAGCTCGATCTTCTCGGGCACCACGTCCAGCCCCAGCACCTCGAAGCCCAGCTCCGCCATCGCCGCGGCGTGTGTCGCGCCGAGGTAACCGGTGCCGATCACAGTGATCCTGAGGGGGGCCATGGGTGCTCCGTACAGTTGCGGGGGTGCGGCGGGCCGTTTGCGGCCACTGAGCATAGTCGGGCCGGTCGCGGGGGACGTTCTCCAGTAGCTGACCCCTCTGTCACGCAGCTCACGTGGGCCGTCCATACCGCCATCCGTGCAGCGGCCACTAAGCTTGGGTTACTTAACGGTAGTTAGCATCACGCATCACCCTGGGGAGTGAGAGATCTTGGCGGGTTCTGCCGACTTCGACCTGTACCGCCCGGCCGAGGAGCACGAGATGCTCCGCGAGTCGGTCCGCTCGCTCGCCGAGGCGAAGATCCTGCCGTTCGCCGCCGCGGTCGACGAGGAGTCCCGCTTCCCGCAGGAGGCCCTCGACGCCCTGGTCGCCAGCGACCTGCACGCCGTCCACGTGCCCGAGACCTACGGCGGTGCGGGCGCCGACGCGCTCGCCACCGTGATCGTGATCGAGGAAGTGGCCCGCGTCTGCGCCTCCTCCTCCCTCATCCCCGCCGTCAACAAGCTCGGCTCGCTCCCCGTGATCCTTTCGGGTTCCGAGGAGCTCAAGGCCAAGTACCTCGGCCCGCTCGCCAAGGGCGACGCGATGTTCTCGTACGCGCTCTCCGAGCCGGACGCGGGCTCCGACGCCGCCGGCATGAAGACCCGCGCGGTCCGTGACGGCGACTTCTGGGTCCTCAACGGCGTCAAGCGCTGGATCACCAACGCGGGCGTCTCCGAGTACTACACGGTCATGGCCGTCACCGACCCGGAGAAGCGCTCCAAGGGCATCTCGGCCTTCGTGGTCGAGAAGTCCGACGAGGGCGTCTCCTTCGGCGCCCCGGAGAAGAAGCTCGGCATCAAGGGCTCCCCGACGCGCGAGGTCTACCTCGACAACGTCCGCATCCCGGCCGACCGCATGATCGGCGCCGAGGGCACCGGATTCGCCACGGCGATGAAGACCCTCGACCACACCCGCATCACGATCGCCGCCCAGGCGCTCGGCATCGCGCAGGGCGCCCTGGACTACGCCAAGGGCTACGTCCAGGAGCGCAAGCAGTTCGGCAAGCCGATCGGCGACTTCCAGGGCGTGCAGTTCATGCTCGCGGACATGGCCATGAAGATCGAGGCCGCCCGCCAGCTCACGTACTCGGCCGCGGCCAAGTCCGAGCGCGTCTCCGCCGGAGGCGACAAGGAGGACCTGACCTTCTTCGGCGCCGCGGCCAAGTGCTTCGCCTCCGACGTGGCCATGGAGGTCACCACGGACGCCGTCCAGCTCCTCGGCGGCTACGGCTACACCCGTGACTACCCGGTCGAGCGCATGATGCGCGACGCCAAGATCACCCAGATTTATGAAGGAACGAACCAGGTCCAGCGGATCGTCATGGCCCGCAACCTGCCGTAACACGCCCGGCCCGCACGCACGCGGACGACCCTCGGCAGGCCGCCGGGGGTCGTCCGCGTCGCGTCGGGCGGACCCGCGCGGTGCGGCGCGGGAGCCGGGGCCGGCCCGGCGCCAGGGCATTTGGGGACACGCCCGGCACTACGGCCCCACGGGCCGCGCGCCATCGCGCCGCGCGCCGCCTACGGCCCTTCGGGGCCACTCGGATGGGCTAAATTTGGACCTTCGTACGCCGGAGTCGGTTGGGGAGAACGCAATGACGGAAGCGATCCTGCTGGTCGGCGGACAGGGGACGCGACTGCGTCCCGTGACGGTGAACACACCGAAGCCGATGGTCCCGACCGCAGGCGTGCCCTTCCTCGCCCACCAGATAGCCCGCGCCGCCGCCGCCGGCGTCACGCACATCGTGATGGCCACCTGCTACCTCGCCGAGGTCTTCGAGCCCTACTTCGGCGACGGATCCGAGTTCGGCGTGCACCTCGAGTACGTCGTCGAGGACGAGCCGCTCGGCACCGGCGGCGCCATCCGCAACGCCGCCCGGCTGCTCACCGGAGGCCCGGACTCCGCGGTCCTCGTCTTCAACGGGGACATCCTCACCGGCCTGGACATCGCCGGCCTCGTCGAGTCCCACAAGACGGCCGACGCCGACGTCTCCCTGCACCTGGTCCGCGTCGAGGACCCGCGCGCCTTCGGCCTGGTCCCCACCGACTCCGAGGGGCGGGTGCTGGCCTTCACCGAGAAGCCGCAGACCCCCGAGGAGATCATCACCGACCAGATCAACGCCGGCTGCTACGTCTTCCGCCGCAGCGTGATCGACTCCATCCCGGCGGGCCGCCCGGTCTCCGTCGAGCGCGAGACCTTCCCCGGCCTGCTGGCCTCCGGCGCCATGCTGCACGGCGTCACCGAGAACACCTACTGGATGGACCTGGGCCGGCCCGAGGCCATCGTCCAGGCCTCCGCCGACCTGGTCCGCGGCGTGGTCTCCTCCCCGGCCGTGCCCGGCCGGCGCGGCGAGTCCCTCGTCCTGCCCGGCGCCCAGGTGGCGGCCGGGGCCAAGCTCTCCGGCGGCACCGTGGTCGGTGCGGGGGCCCGGATCGAGGCCGGAGCGGTCGTCCAGGGCTCCATCGTCCTGGAGGGCGCCGTCATCGGCGCCGACGCGCAGGTGAGCGCCGCGCTGATCGGCGCGCGCGCCTCGGTGGGCGAGCGCACGGTGCTCGACGGCGCGGTCATCGGCGACGACGCCCGCGTGGGAGCCGACAACGAGCTCCGCTCGGGCGCCCGGGTGTGGTGCGGGGCGGAGCTGCCCGCCGCCGCGATCCGCTTCTCCCCGGACGCCTGACCCCCGCAGGGGCCCACCGCCCGCCGCGGGACCCCCGCAGGGGCCCGCGGGGCCGCCGCCGGGGTCACTGCCGGGTCACTCCCCCCGGACGGTGACCTTCTCGTCGTTCTGGATCTGCTTCACCAGCTGCTGGACCTTCGCCTTGTCCCAGACGAGGTTGCCGCCGCGCTGCCCGGAGATCGGCATGTTCATCGACACGCCGTCGCCGCCGTTGACGCCCTTCATGGCGAAGAACATCTGGCCCATGTCGTACAGGCCCATGTCCTTGTCGACGATGAGTGTGTCCAGGCCGGCGCCCAGCAGCGGGTACAGGTCGAACGGGTTGAGGACCGTGGACGGGGTCGCCGCCTGGCTCGCCAGCGCCGACAGGAACTTCTGCTGGTTCTTCGTGCGCTGGAGGTCGGACTCGGCGAAGGCGTAGCGGGTCCGTACGAAGGCCAGCGACTGCTCGCCGTTCAGGGTCTGCTTGCCCGCCTTGAAGTCGGCGCCCGACTTCTCGTCCTTGAAGCCCTCCTCGATGTCCAGCTCCACCCCGCCCAGCGCGTCCACGATGTTCGCGAAGCCGGCGAAGCCGATCTCCGCGTAGTGGTCGATCCGCAGGCCGGTGTTGTGCTCCACCGTCCGCACCAGCAGCTCGGGGCCGTCCTCCGCGTACGCGGCGTTGAGCTTGACCCGGCGGCCCTGCGCGGGGAACTTCTTGCCCGACTGGGAGCCGACGAACGACGGGATCTCCACGTCCGAGTCACGCGGCAGCGAGATCATCGTGTTCCCGCTGGAGCACTTCGCCAGGATCATCATCGAGTCGGTCCGCTTGCCCTCGGCCGAGCCGGTGTGGAGCTTCTTCTTCTCCTCGTCGGACATGCCCTCGCGGCTGTCGGAGCCCACGATCAGGTACGTCGTGCAGTCGCCCTCCTTCGGGCGCTCGATGACCTTGGACAGGTCGACCTCGCGGCGCACCTTGGAGTCCGCCCAGAAGTACGTGGAGACCGTGGTCACCACCAGCGCGGACACCAGCACGATCGAGCCGACCTTGATCCGCTTGCGCCAGTCCGGGGCCGCGCCGGCCCCGCGCCCGGGACCGCCGGGACCCGAGGGGGGCTGCGAAGGGCCGCCGGGCCCGCCGGGGCCCGCGGGCGTCCCGTAGACCTGGCCGGTGTTGTAGCCGCTGTCGTAGCCGCCGTACGTGTCGTGGCGCTGCCCGTGCTGCGGGGGCACCGAGGGCGCGGGCGGCGGGCCGGGCCGCCGGGCGGGCGGCGGTACCGCCGGGCGCGGGGGCTGCTGCCGCTGGACGTGCCGCATCCGCCGCGCGCCCTCGGGCTGCGATCCCGCGCTGCCGCGCCCGTACCCGTCCTCGCGCCCTTCAGGCCAGTCATTCATGCGCCCAAGGATGCCTGCCCGGGCGTGTCGCCCGACAGCCCGGGGTGACTTCCGTACCGGTCCTGTTGCAGAGCTGATGCCTCCACTACGCATCTAAGGTGTGCGTATGACAGAGATACCGGGCGAGCTGCCCGGGAAGCCGACCGCGGCCTCCCGTACGACCCTCAGCCACATCATGACGGCCAACGACACCAACCTCCTCGGCACGGTGCACGGCGGCGTGATCATGAAGCTGGTCGACGACGCGGCCGGGGCCGTGGCCGGGCGGCACTCCGGTGGCCCCGCGGTCACCGCGTCCATGGACGAGATGGCCTTCCTCGCCCCCGTACGGGTCGGCGACCTCGTGCACGTGAAGGCCCAGTGCAACTGGACGGGCCGCTCCTCCATGGAGATCGGCGTACGGGTCCTCGCGGAGCGGTGGAACGAGTCCACCCCCGCCACCCAGGTCGGCAGCGCCTACCTCGTCTTCGCGGCCGTGGACGCCGAGGGCAAGCCCCGCCGGGTGCCGCCCGTGCTCCCGGAGACCGAGCGGGACGAGCGGCGATACCAGGAGGCCCAGATCCGCCGCACGCACCGGCTCGCGCGCCGCCAGGCGATCATGGCCCTGCGCGAGGAGCGGGCCGCCCAGGGCTTCGACGACTGACCGCGGCCCCGCCGCGGCCCGCGCCGGCCGCTCACTGCCCGGCGCAGGTCACCTCGTCGCCCGTCAGCACCCCGGCGGTGCCCTGGTGCGGGTCCTCCGCCCGCACCGGCACCACCTTGCGGTGGTCCGAGCCCGCGATCACCACCACGGTCCGGCCCTGGCGCGCCACCGCCCGCAGCTCGCTGCCGGGCAGCGCGGCCGCCACCGAACGGGCGGAGCGGTCCCAGCGCGGGTCGTACGTGATCACCGTGCGCCGCACGTCGCGGCCGGCACTGTTGCCCGGGGCCCCGGTGGTGTCGAAGCCGGTGGCGCGCAGGGCCGCGTCCACCCGGCCGCCCAGCCCGTCGATCCGGGTGCCGTTCTCCACCTGCACCCGGACCTGCTTCGGGGGCACGTCCACCGGCAGGGCCGGGGCCCGGCCGCCGGTGTTCCCGGGCCGGGGCGCGGCCAGCGGCCGGTCCTGCCGCAGCGCCTCGAAGAGCTTGGCGGCCTTCGGCTCGTCCCACTTCACGGTGGAGCCGATGCTCTTCACCCGGAAGGAGGGGTCGCCGACGGGCACGGAGGCGAACTCCGAGGAGGAGGGCGTGAAGTCCCGCATGGCCTGGCCGAGCGCGAGCATCTGCTCGGAGCCGAAGCCCCTGTCGGCCCGGACCGAGCCCAGCAGCGTGGAGCTGACCTGCTTGAACTTGACCGGGTTGAGCAGCACCCCGCCGCTGGTCGCCTGCTTGATCAGGGCGGCGAGGAACCGCTGCTGGCGCTGCATCCGGCCGAGGTCGGAGGCCCCGTCGACATGGCGCGAGCGCACGTACTGCAGGGCCTGTCCGCCGGTCAGCCGGTGGGTGCCGGGCAGCAGGTCGAGGCCGGTGTTCGGGTCGCGCATGGTCTTGGCGGTGCAGATGTCCACGCCGCCGATCGCGTCGACCGTCTTCATGAAGCTGGTGAAGTCGACCTCCAGGTAGTGGTCGATCTTCACCCGGGTCATGTTCTCGACCGTGCGCACGGTCAGGTTGGGGCCGCCCTCCGCGTAGGCGGCGTTCAGCTTCACCGGG
Source organism: Streptomyces sp. NPDC058525 (assembly GCF_042719495.1). NCBI lineage: Bacteria > Bacillati > Actinomycetota > Actinomycetes > Kitasatosporales > Streptomycetaceae > Streptomyces > Streptomyces sp. NPDC058525. Next base: position 23,378 of record NZ_JBHXNP010000031.1, on the reverse strand, counting down.
TGCGCCTTGTGCGCCTTCCCGGTGACGAGGTCGTGGTGCGCGGGCACCTCCGCGTAGCTGTCGCGGGGCAGGCTGATCACGCTCGCCCGCTCCCGGTCCGCAGACAGGTGCACGAGCATGATGGTGTCGGTGCAGCGGCAGGGCGCCCCGCCCAGGCGGTACTCGCGCTTCTCCTCCGGAGTGATCTTCGCGCGGCCGTCGGTGCCCACCAGCAGCAGGTTCAGGCCGTGCCCGGCCTGCGGGCGGTTCTTCATGTCCTTGAACGGGTCCACCCGCTCGATCCCGGTGTCCAGGCCGGTCATCACGGCGTGTCCGACGGCCCCGCAGCCCAGCACCACCACCGACAGCCCGGCCGCGATCCGCACCCCCCACCGGGGTCTGTCGCCCCCGCGCCGGGCCGGACCGCCGCCCGCACCGCCGCGCCGTGCGCGCTGCGGCTGGGGCGGCCTGGCGGGACGGGTGGGACGGTGCGGCTGGGGCACGGTGGACACCTCCGCGGGGACAGCAGGGGAAACGATCGGCATGGATCTGATTCGTCAGAACAGTAGGCCCATACGATCAGCCTCTGTCCTTACCGCTCACTCGGCGCGCACCCGGTTCCCCCGTACGCGGTAACGTGACACCGATACCCGACCTTGAAGGACCACATGCCCGCCCAGCAGCCCGCAGTCTCGGTGATCATGCCGGTGCTCAACGAGGAGCACTACCTCCGCGACTCCGTCCGCCACATCCTGGAACAGGAGTACGCGGGCGAGATGGAGGTGGTGATCGCGCTGGGGCCGTCCACGGACCGCACCGACGAGATCGCCGCAGAGCTCGTCGCCGAGGATTCCCGAGTCCACACCGTTCCGAACCCCACGGGCCGGACCCCGGCCGCACTCAACGCCGCCATCAAGGCCTCGCGTCAACCGATCGTGGTACGCGTCGACGGCCACGGCATGCTCTCGCCGAACTACATCGCCACCGCCGTGCGCCTCCTGGAGGAGACCGGTGCGCAGAACGTCGGCGGCATCATGCACGCCGAGGGCGAGAACGCCTGGGAAGAGGCCGTCGCCGCCGCGATGACCTCGAGGATCGGCGTCGGCAACGCGCCGTTCCACACCGGAGGCCAGGCGGGACCGGCCGAGACCGTGTACCTGGGCGTCTTCCGCCGCGAGGCGCTGGAGCAGCAGGGCGGCTACAACGAGGAGTTCATCCGCGCCCAGGACTGGGAGCTGAACTTCCGCATCCGCGAGGCCGGCGGCCTGATCTGGTTCTCCCCGGAGCTGAAGGTCCAGTACCGGCCGCGGCGTTCGGTGCGGGCCCTGGCCAAGCAGTACAAGGACTACGGGCGGTGGCGCCACGTGGTGGCCCGCTACCACTCCGGCTCCATCAACCTGCGCTACCTGGCCCCGCCGACCCTGGTCTGCGCGCTCGCGGCCGGCGTGGTCGTGGGTGCGGCCGTCACCCCGTTCGGCTTCGCCGTCCCGGCCGGCTACCTCGCGGCGATCGCCGTGGGCTCCGTCCCGGCGGGCAAGGGCCGCTCCCTCAAGGCCCGGGCGCAGATCCCCCTGGCCCTGGCCACCATGCACCTGTGCTGGGGCTACGGCTTCCTGACGAGCCCGCGCTCGCTCGCGAACAAGCTCATCGCGACCCGCCGCCCGGCCGTGCACCGGGACCCGTCGCAGGTCTGAGCAGCGGTACGAAGGACCCGTACGGCCCGTACGAAGGGGCCCGGTGGGGCGGCTGTGAACCGAACAGCCGCCCCACCGGGCCCCTTGGCCGTACGCGCACCCGCTACCAGGTGAAGCCCTCCTGGACCGGCATGCAGGCCTTGTCGTTGTCGCCGTTGAGGGCGTGGGCGGAGGTCGGGGCCACGGTCGGCGCGGGCGGCGGCGGGGTCGGCGCGCTGCCGGTCCGCCAGTCCTTGCCGACGAACAGCACGATCCCGGGGACCTCGGCGGACTTCTGCACCGCGGTGGCGGGCAGGCCGAGCGCGGTCGCCACGGAGGCGGCGTCGGCCGCCTGGGCGTCGGTGGCGAAGCGGACCACCGTGGTGTCCTCGGCGCCCGTCTGGGTGTCGGCGGTGGCCTTGGTGAAGCCCTTGCCCTTCAGCAGCGCGGCGACGTCGTTCGCGCGGAGCTTGACCTTGGCCTCGGCGCCGTCCTTGCCGCCGGTGGCGTTGCGGACGGTGACCGCGACCTTCGCGGGCGCCGAGGCCGCGGCGGTGGACGGGGCCGTGGTCGGCTGGGCCGGGGCGGAGGGGGCCGCCGAGGTGCCCGGCGAGGGGGAGGCCCCGCCCTCCGGGGTCCCCGAGCCCTTCCCGTCCAGCGCGATGTCCTCGCGGATCATGCGGAACAGGGCCTCGGCCTCGTTCGGCATCGGCTCGACCCGCCCGTCCAGGCCGGGCCGCGTGCTGTAGACCCAGGGCATGGTGGTCATGGTGATCCGCCCGGGCGAGACCTTCTTGAGCTCCATGCTGAGGTCGTACAGCTTGTCGATCTTGTTCAGGCCGGTGTCCACGACCATGGCGTCGATCGCGGCCTGCGCCAGGCTGTTCATCTTCACCGGGTTGGTGAGCTTGGCGTTCTTGCGGAACTCGCGGGCCATCGAGTTCATGTACTGGTGCTGGGCGTGGGTGCGGGCGATGTCGGTGCCGTCCTCGAACCCGTAGCGGGTGCGCAGCCACTGGAGGGCGGTCTCGCCCTGGATGACGCTCTCGCCCTTCGGCAGCTTCAGGCCGGAGCCCTTGCCGTCGCGGGTGCGGGAGTGGACGTTCTGCTCGACGCAGACCGGGACGCCGCCGATGGCGTCCGCCATCGAGACCACGCCCTTGAAGTCGATCATCATGAAGTGATCGATGGGGATCTTGGTGAGCTCGGTCCAGGCGGCCACCGTGCAGCCCGGTCCGCCGCGCTGGAGCGACTCGTTGGTCTGGACGAGCCCCTTGCTGGCGGGGTGCACCTTGCCGCCCGGCTCGGTGCACTTGGGCATCGTCAGCATCGTGTCGCGCGGCATCGACACCACCGACATGTTGCTGCGGTCCGCGGACAGGTGCAGCAGCATCTGCACGTCCGCGAGCGGCGGGCCGTCGAAGGTGTCCGTGGCCCCGCCGAGGGCCTGGTTCGCCGCGTCGTCGCGCGCGTCGGAGCCGATGAGCAGGATGTTGAGCGGGGTCTGCCCGAAGGAATTGGGCTTGGAGCCGCCGAGTTTGGTCTCGCCGAGGTTCAGCGCGTCCGTCTTGATGCTGCCGTTCAGGTGGCGGTAGTAGAGGTAACCGCCCGCCGCCGTCGCGAGTATGAGCAGGGACAGGACGGAGGCCACCCAGCGCAGCACGCGCCGCCGGCCCCGCCTGGTGGACCGGTCGGCCGCCCGCCGGGCGGCCCGGGAGCCGCCCCGCGGTGAGGGTATCGAGCCGGGCTCGTCCGCTCCGCCGCCGGATATGTCCCCGGTGGCCGGGGCGTCCGTCCCCTCCCCTCGCACGCTGCTGTGCCTCACATGTCCCCCCTCGAGATACTGCTGTGGTCGATACCCGTGCCGGTGTCGCCGGCGATGCCCCGTTACTTGGCGCAGACGGCCTTGTCCGCCTGGGCCTGCTGCACGTCCTTGGGCAGCTCCTGCGGAACCGGAGCCCCCAGCGGGGCGCCCGGCTGCTGGAAGTCGGGGCCCAGCGTCAGCTTCATCGGCGTCTTCGCCGCGGCGTCCGCCGTCCCCATCTTCAGAGCCGTGGCCGGCAGCCCCAGGGCGTCGGCCAGCGCCCGGGCCTGGTCGGCCTGGTTGGGCGCGTACTCCAGCTGCGTGGCGCCGACCTTCGCCGGCGCGTTGCCCTGGTTGCTGGCCTTGGACATGCCCTTGGTGTTCTGAAGCCAGTTCAGCGTGGTGGAGGCGGCTCCCTTGGGCCCGCCGCCGTTGTACACGCCGACCCGCACGTCCGCCGCCGGTGCCCGGTTGCCCTGGAGCAGGGCGTCCTGCTTGGCCTTGGCGTCCGCGTCGGCCGCCTCCTGCGCGGCCTGCTCCTTCTTCTCGACCTCCGTGAGCGAGACGTCCCCCCGGATCATCTGCAGCAGCGGATCGGCCAGATTCCTGTCCACCACGACGGTGGCCTTGACCTTCTCGGCCGGATTGTCGAGTACCGGCATGGTCGTGAAGGTGATGTTCTTGAGGTCGATGTCCTTCAACTCACCCGCGAGATCGGTGAGTTTGTCGATGGACCCCAGCCCTTGGTCCACGGTCAGCGACTTGGTGGCCGCCTCCGCGAGCGAGAAGAACTTCTTCGGGCTGGTCAGCGTCTCCTTCGACTTCATCTCGCGCATCATCGAGCCGAGGAACTGCTGCTGGGTCTTGATCCGGTCCAGGTCGCTCTCGTTGCCGAAGGCGTGCCGGGTCCGTACGAAGGCCAGCGCGTCCTCGCCCGCCAGCCGGTGCTCGCCCGCCGGCAGCTTGAGCTTGGAGTCCTCGTCGTCGACGGCCTTCTCCAGGCAGACGGGCACCCCGCCGACGGCCGTGCTCAGGGTCTTCACCGCGTTGAAGTCGACCATCATGAAGTTGTCGATCTCTATCCCGGTGAGCTCCTTGACGGTGCGCATCGTGCAGCCCGCGTCGCGGCCCTCCTGGCCCAGGCTGTTGTTGAAGCGGGTGCCCTTCGTGCCCGTGATCTCCTTCGTCGTCCCGTCGGGCTGCTTCGTCGGGCAGGACGGGATGTCGGTGATCAGGTCGCGCGGGATGGACAGCGCGGTGGCGTTGGAGCGGTCCTTGGCCACGTGGAAGAGGATCGTGGTGTCGGCGTGGCCGACGCTGTCCTTGTCCCCGTAGCCCTCGTTGCCGGAACCGCTGCGCTTGTCGGTGCCGATGACCAGGATGTTGATGGCCTGGTCCTTCTTGAAGCCGCCGGTGCCCGCGCCCGCGATGTCGGTGACGCTGAGGTTGCCGTTCAGGTGGTCGTAGTAGAAGTACGCGGCCGCGGCTCCGCCGACCAGCAGGAACGCCAGCGTCCCGCTGGTGACGAGCAGCGCCTTCTTGCGGCGCCCGCCCCCTCCGCCGCCCTTGCGGGAACGGCCGCCGCGCCGGCCGCCGGGCGGGGCGTCACCGCGCCGCGGCCTCGGTACGGCCGGGGACGGTGCGTCGGGCTTGCCGGGTGCGGAGGGCGCCGGCGCTCTGCGCGGAGCGCCCACCCCCGACCCCTGCTGGTGCGCTGCGGAGTCGCCCAGTCGCAGTTCGTAGTTGCCGGTGCGGGGATTGAGCACCCACTGGTCTGCGGGGTCGATCTCGTCGGCCCGCCCACGGCTTTGCGCATCCACGGTTGCTCGAATCCTCCGTCGGGTGCCTCGCGACGCGCCTCCCCCAGGCGCACGGTCAACGATCCGGCTGCTGGTGCCCGGCCTCTGGTCCGGCGGGGCACCGGATCGCTCACCTTATCCGCCAGCTTCGGCTGCAAACCATGCTGGTGACAAATTCCACTCCCCTTATAACGGGGCGAACCTCTCAACCCGTTCGGTTCGGTCACCGGCTTTTGGGATTGCTTTACCGGCAGTCGGCCATACCCGCCGTCGTCCCGGTAAAGGTGGGGACGGGTACGGGGGTGCCGGTGGTTCCCTCGCCGTCCCGGCCCGTTCCGTCCCGCGGCGCCCCGGACTCCGTGGCGCTCACCGGCTCGTTCCCGGCCCCGTTCCCGGTGCCGTTCCCGGGCCGGGTCCCGGGTTCGGGCTTCGGCGGGGCGACCGTCACCGGCTGGTCGGTCCGCAACTGCTGGAACAGCCGGGAGGCATCGGGTTCGACCAGTTCATCCCGATTGGGGTCAGCCCAATACGGTTTACGGGGAACCGTCAGGAACTTTACTTGATCAGTCGGTATGTCCCGTACGCCCCGCACGAGTTCGTACAGGCCGCGCAGCGACGCCAGCCCCGGGTCCGTGGTCACCGACGAGGTCGCCGCGTCCAGCAGCGGATACAGCCGGGCCGGGTTCAGTAGCACCCCGTTGCTCTGCACCTTCTTGACCAGCGAGCCGAGGAACTGCTGCTGGCGCTCCATCCGTTCCGTGTCGCTGCCGTTGCCCAGGCTGTAGCGGGCGCGGACGAAGCCCAGCGCCTGCTCGCCCCGGAGCGTCTGGCGCCCCGCGGGCAGCCGCAGCTTGGCCTCGGAGTCGTCGACCGGCTGCTTGAGGCAGACCTCCACCCCGCCGATGGCGTCGACCATCTTCTTGAACCCGCCGAAGTCGATCACCATGTGGTGGTCGACCCGGATCCCGGTGAGCCGCTCGACCGTACGGATCGTGCAGCCGGCCCCGCCCCACTGGAACGCCCAGTTGAACTGCGCGCGCCGCTCGCGGGTGCGGCTCCCGTCCGCCATCAGGCACTCGGGGATGTCCGCCATCAGGTCGCGGGGTATCGACACCGCCGTCGCGCTGCGCCGGTCCGCGGGCAGGTGCAGCAGGATCGTGGTGTCCGAGCGCTCGGTGCCCCGGTCCTGCCCGTAGCGGGCGTTGTCCTTGCCCGAGCGGGAGTCCGAACCGATCAGCAGGATGTTCTGGGCGCCGTTCGCGAAGTGCGCCGGACGGTCGCGGTCGTAGCGCAGCAGCTCGGCCGCCGCCGAGGTGTCCTCGGTGATGTTCCCGTCGAGCTTGTTGTAGATCCACCAGCCGCCGGCCGAGCCCGCCAGGACCAGGAAGGCCGCCCCGAGACCGGTCCAGCGCAGCAGTCGGCGCCGACGGCTGCGCGGCGGCTTCGAGCCGCCCGCCGCCGCCCCGGTCCCGCCCGGTATGCCTGCGCTGTCCGTCACTGGCGTCCGTCCCCTCGCCGTTCCGACAACAGCCGTACGGGTGAGTACGGCCACTGCCGATCCTGCATCCGGGCGGCCGGGGCAGCCCGGGGGCAGGGGCGTGTCTAGGGCCATGTGGGTGACAAATCGCCCATTACTGCCTTTGACCAGTCTGGGTGACGGAGCTCCGGGCCGCTCAGAGGGTGTGGGTGACCCGCTCGCTCTCGACCCGCTGCGCCAGCGCCTCCGGCGACAGCCGGTCCAGGTTCCGGCACAGCACCACGGAGCCGCCCGACGCCAGCGCGGCGTACAGCCCCGCCGAAAGCCCGTCCCAGGTGTCGTAGCCGAGCCCGGTCAGCACCCGCGAGCCGCCGCCGAGCCCGAGCTTCGCCGCGTCCTCGCGGGCCCGCGCCGTCAGCTCCGCGTACGAGAGCTCCTCGCCGCCCACGGCCAGCCCGGGCCCCTGCGGATCCACCGGCACGAAGGGAGCGAACCGGTCCCCCTGCCCCGGCACCTCGACCGCGTAGTCCGCGAACCCGGCCGGCGGCTGCGGGAACCGCCCGCCCAGCGGCCGCAGCGCCAGCGCCACCCGCTCCCCGGAACAGGCCCGGGCCTCGTCCAGCGAGTCCGGCCCGCTGACGACGAGATCGGCCCCGGCCGGATCCCCGCCGACCTCGGCGACGACCCCGACCGAAGCGCAGGCGAGCAGCCAGACGGCGCTCTGCCAGTGCGCGGGGAGCATCAGCGCGAGCCGGTCCCCGGGCTCGGCGCCCAGGTCGCCCTGGAGCAGATTGGCGGTCTTGGCCACCCAATTGGCGAAGGTGGCGACGGACAATTCCACGCGCTCGCCCGTGGCGTCGTCGTAGAAGGTGACGAGCGGGCGGCCCGGATCGGCGGCGAGCGCGGATCGCAGCAGGTCGGCAGGGGTGCGGTCAGTGGCGTTCACCCGGCACAGGGTACGCGGGGCCGTCCCCCGTACGGCGGCCCGCTGCTCCGCCGTACGGGGGAGGGGTGTGCGGGGGCGGGCCGGACGGACCGTCAGTTCTCGGATGGCGCCCGCCCGTGCGGGTGCTCACCATCCTTTTCATGCGTGGATTCCTTGCTTCCTCGATCGGCGTTGCGACCGCCGCCGTACTGGCCCTGCCCGTCGCGTTCCCCACCGCGGCCCTGGCGGAGTCCGCCCCCGTAGCCCCCGCCGGTTCCACCCAATCCCTGCCGCTCGTCCCGCTGGGACCCGCGGCGACCCGGACGCCCGGCGTCCCCGCAATGACCGCCTCGCCGGGCGCCCTGCCCGAGACGCAGGGCCTGACCGCCCACGAGGTCAAGACGTTCTCGCTGGTCGGCGTGGTCTGGGACGACGCCACCACCCAGCTGCACGGCAAGGTCCAGGTCCGCACCCGCTCCGCGAAGACCGCGACCTGGTCCGACTGGCAGGACGTCGAGACCCACAACAGCGAGCACGCGGCCGACCCCGACGCGGCGGAACGCGGCTCCGGCCGGGTCCGCGGCGCCACCGCCCCGCTGTGGGTCGGCGAGTCCGACGGCGTGGAGGTCCGGGTCCAGGCGGAGCCCGGCGCCCCCTCCCACCGCGCCCCCTCCCGGCTGCCCGCGGGCATGCGGATCGAGCTCGTCGACCCGGGTACGGAAACCCCCGCCACCGGCTCGGACGGCAAGAACAGCGGCCCCGAAGGCGACGACAAGGGCGAGGTGGTGACGCCCGGCATGACGATGGAGATGGCGGAGTCCTCCGCCGCGAACCTCCCGCACGCCGAACTGGGCGCGAACGAGATCACCGAACTCAACAAGGCCGACTCCACCGCCGACGCGGTCTTCGCGAGCGACGGCGAGCTGAGCGCGGCCGCCGCCCCGTACATCGGCCCGCGCCCGCGGATCGTCACCCGCAAGGGCTGGGGCGCGGACGAGTCCCTGCGCGAGTCGGGCTTCGTCTACACGACCACGGTCAAGGCGGCGTTCGTCCACCACAGCGCCTCCGGCAACAACTACGCCTGCAAGGACGCCCCGGCGGTGCTGCGCAGCCTGTACCGCTACCACGTGGTCAGCAGCGGCTGGCGGGACTTCGGCTACAACTTCGCCGTCGACAAGTGCGGCACGGTCTACGAGGGCCGCGCGGGCGGGGTCTCCAAGGCGGTGCTCGGCGCGCACACCATGGGCTTCAACACCAACAGCATGGGCGTCGCGGTGCTGGGCACGTTCACCTCCACGAACCCGCCGGCGGCGGCCACCGACGCGGTCGCCCGCCTCACGGCCTGGAAACTCGGCCTCTTCAACCGCGACCCGCGCGCGAAGACGACCCTGACCTCGGGCGGCGGCAACCGCTACCCCAAGGGCCAGAACGTCTCGATGAACGTCATCGCGGGCCACCGCGACGGCTTCGCCACCGCCTGCCCGGGCGCCAAGCTCTACGGCAAACTCCCGACGACCCGCACCTCATCAGCCAAACTCCAAGGCCGCCCGTAGCCTCCGGCGGGGCTGGATTCGCCCTCCGGGCAACTCCAGCCCCGCCAGCGGCCGAGGCTCAACTGATCCTGGGGGTCGCAGAGCTGCGGAAGCCTTCCTCCAGCCGCAACCGAGTCGTCGGCGATATGTCGAGGTCTGCTACCTCAGACCGTGGCACCCAGCGCACCTCAAGCGATTCCTCACTGACTCTGATTTCGCCGGTGAGAGGCCGGGCGCGGAAGCAGAGCGAGAACTCCTGCCGCACCTCGCCGTCCGAGAACGCGATGACATGTCCGGGGTCCGTGAAGACGCCCACCAGCCCGACCACCTCGACCTGGATGCCGGTCTCCTCCAGGACCTCCCGGACGACTGTCCCCGTGATGTCCTCGCCGATCTCCTGGACGCCGCCCGGCATTCCCCAGCGTCCGTTGTCGGATCTCCGCTCCAGGAGGACCCGGCCGTCATCGTCGACGACGAAGGCTGTCGCCGCAGGAACGATGCTGTTCGCCCTCGGTGCGGAGGGGTCGTCGAAGTAGTCGGTACGACTCATGCCTGCCCTTCGATGGGAACGGATCCGCTCCAGACCTTCTCGAAGCTCTGCTGATATGTCGAGACGAGCTCCGCGCCGGCCACCCGCCTGAGGTGCAGGACAGGCGCCATCGGGGCGCTCACGCCGTAGACCTGCGTATTGACCAGCCACTCGTCGTCCGACCGGAAGAGCGAGTTGTGCAGGGTCGACCGGTGCAGGCGGAATTCGATACCGGGAACCGAACGGAGCGGGCGGTAGAGCTTCAGTACCTCCCGCACCTTGTAGGCGACTCCCTCGCCGATCTCCTCCTCCTCGCCGCGCCGCAGGACCTCCGGGCTGTCGGGGTCGCCGAGCAGGATGCGTGCCCGGACACCTGAAGCTGCTTTCCGCTTGAGCAGTTGTATCCACCGGGGGTTCTCCGCCAAGAACACGCCGGCGTGTACCAGTACGCCGATCTCGTGCTCAGCCCGGTCGAAGAGCTGTAGCCAGAGTTCCGGCGGCACATAGGAGCGGTGGGGGTAGATCTTCAGCACTTCCGCGTCAGCCGCCTCCTTGCGCTGCCCGTCAGGGAGGCCGTCCGGCCACAGATACGCCTCGTCCGCGCGCAGGAGCGCCGCGACGGCGAGGCGGTGCCTTCGGTACGGCGCGCGGCCTTGTGTGATCCAGCGTTCGACGGTCTTCGGGTCGACTGCGACATGTCCTGCCACGGTGTCGACGGTGACGCCGAGCGTCATCATCACCGACCGCAGCCGTTCGTTCGACATTCAAACCCCCAGGGACGTCCAGGGACGTGTTCGCCCTCCCGAACGCTACAGAGGACGTCCCGAGCCGTCCAGCAGCGTGGTCACCACGTCCCGAGCCGAGGGCGCACTCTGATGGCGCACCAGTCGGTACCTGCCACATGAACAGGCAGGCCCTGAGAACTGCCTGCGCCCACCTACCGACACGACACCCAGGGCGGTGACGATCATGTCGCAGCTACAGGATCACGAGCACCCGTTCCCCCGCGCCGTCGCGCTACCTCGCCACCTCTGGCCCGAGCCGGGCGCGACGGTCCGCGCCATGGAAGCGCCTGAGCACCTGGCCGCAGGCATCCTCGTCAGGTACGGCACCGCCTCCGACGCCTTCCCGGGCTACGGGTACGTACGCCCGCTCGGCGGCGGCCGCGAGTGGATCGCGACCCCCGAGCACCTGCGCCCCGCACACCAGATGGAGATCAGCGCCGTTCGGATCCAGGAGTGGACCCGGTGACCGTCGGTCCGGTCCGAGTTCCGGGGCACGGCCCCGGACGTGGACGCCGCACGGTCGACCATCCGCTGACCGGCGCCCAGGTACGTGACATCGCCTCGGGCCAGTCCGGGGAGCTGATGGAGGTATCCGAGGAGTGGCACGGCAACAGAGCGATCCGCATCGCCCACATCCGTCCGGCCGGCGGGGGCTTCGAGTGGTCCACGGCCATGGACAACATCAGCCCCGTAGGCGGAGGTCCCGGTGAGTAGGGCGCAGATCGGAGACCTGGTCGAGGACGGCCCGGGTGGCGGCCATTGGATCTACACCGACCGGCGTGGCGGCACGATCATCCTGCGCCCTCTGTACGGAGGCACCTGCTCGACCAGACCCGCCGCCAACCCGGAGGCGCTACGGGTGGTCAAGAGCCGACGCCAGTTGAAGACCGAATTCCGCTACTTCGTGTAGCCCCGACTACCCGCCCAACCCCGCCGGGCACATCCAGCCCCGCCGGGGCACATCCAGCCCCTCCGGCGTTTGAGGAGCGGGGTCCGGGGCGGAGCCCCGAATCTTTGACCCGCACTTGTGCGGTGACCCCAGGCAAACCCAGCCCCGCCGGCGTTTGAGGCGCGGGGTACGGGGCGGAGCCCCGGATCTTTGACCGGCCGAGCCCCCGGCAGGACTACGCTCGAACCATGGCCGGCCGCTTCGAACCACTCAACCGCACCACCGTGCGCGGCGGCCACACCCCCGTCCCCGACACGGGCCCGCCCCGCCCGCCAGGGCCCACCGCCAAGGCCCGCCGCTGGGCCCCCGACGGCCCCGTCGACCTCGGCATCACCCTCGGCCCGCTCAGACGCGGCCCCGCCGACCCCACCTTCCGCACCACCCCCGACGGCTCGGTCTGGCGCGCCAGCCAGACCCCGCAGGGCCCCGCCACGCTCCGGGTCTCCCGGACCGGCGCCGAGATCTCCGCCGAGGCCTGGGGCCCCGGCGCCGACTGGTTCCTCGAGCAGCTGCCCGCACTCCTCGGCTCCGGCGACGACCCCGCTGCCTTCGTCCCCCGCCACCGCCTCGTGCACGCCAGCCACCGCCGCCGCCCCGGCCTGCGCCTCACCCGCACCGGGCTGGTCCTGGAGTCCCTGATCCCGGTCATCCTGGAGCAGAAGGTCACCAGCGACGAGGCGTACCGCTCCTGGCGCCGCCTCGTCCGCCAGTACGGCGAGCCCGCGCCGGGCCCGCACGGCCTCGGCCTGTACGTGATGCCCGCCGCCCGCACCTGGGCCCTGATCCCGTCCTGGGACTGGCACAAGGCCGGGGTCGACGCCAAACGCTCCGGCACCATCGTCCGGGCCGCCCGCGTCGCACCCCGCATCGAAGAGGCCGCCGCCATGGAGCCCGCGGCGGCCGCCGCCCGGCTGGAGGCCGTCCCCGGCATCGGCCCATGGACCTCCGCCGAGACCCTCCAGCGCAGCAACGGCGACCCCGACGCCGTGACCACCGGCGACCTGCACCTGCCCGGCATCATCGGCTTCGCCCTCGCCGGGGACCGGGACGCCGACGACGCGGTCATGCTGGAGCTGCTGGCCCCGTACGCCGGGCAGCGCCACCGCGCCGCCCGCCTGATCCTCCTCGCGGGCCACACCCCGCCCCGCCGCGCACCGCGCATGCCGCGCAGCGACATCGGCCGGCTCTGACCGCCCGCGGCGGCCCCGGCCGGCTACCGGCCCCGCCCGGCTACCGGACCCGGATGAAGGCCTCCGCGGACCGCGCGGGCCGCTCCCGGGGCGCCTCGGCCGGGTGACCCACCGCCACCGCGCCCATCGGATCCCAGTCGCCGGGCAGCCCCAGCACCTCGCGCACCACGTCCCGGCAGAACATCGTCGAGGACACCCACGCCGAGCCCAGCCGCTCCCCGGCCAGCGCGACCAGGAAGTTCTGCACGCCCGCGCCCATCGCGACGACGAACATCTCCCGCTCGGCGGCGTCCCGCCGCGCGTCCCCGTAGTCGTGCGCGCCGTCCGTCACCAGGCAGGGCACCACCAGGTACGGGGCGGCCCGCAGCAGGTCGCCCCGCCGCACCCGCTTCGCGATGGACTCCTCCGGCTTGCCGTCGGCCCGCAGGTCCGCGATCCACGCGTCCCGCATCGCGTCCAGCAGCTCCAGCCGGGCGGCCGCCGATTCCAACAGTACGAACCGCCACGGCGTCGTGTGGTGCGGAGCCGGGGCCGTGACGGCCGCGGCCACGGCCCGCCGCACCGCGCCCGGGTCCACCGGCTCGGCCGTGAAGGCCCGTACCGTACGGCGCTGCGTCACGGCCTCCCGTACCGCCTCGGAGGTGCCCAGCCGGAACATGTCGTCGGCCGGGGTGCGCACCAGGTCCCGCGCCGTCGTGCCCTCGCCGAGCACGTGCGCCAGACCGCGTACGACGGCCACCGGCAGCCCGGCCGCCTTGCCCTTGACCAGGTCGCCGGCCGCCGCCAGCTCGTCCGCGGTCGCCACGACGGTCGCGCTCAGCGGATTGCCGTGCGTGTCCGTGCCCCCGCGCAGGTCGTCCAGGACCCGTACGCCGGCCGAGCCGATGGCCACGTCGGTGAGCCCGGTGCGCCACGGCCGCCCGAAGGTGTCCGTGACGACCACGCCCACGTCCACGGAGAGGATGTCGCGCACGCCCTCACGGATGGCGGCGGCCGAGGCGTCGGGGTCCTCGGGCAGCAGCAGGACCGTGCCGGGCGCGGTGTTGGAGGCGTCCACGCCGGCGGCCGCCATCACCAGCCCCTGCCGGTTCTCGACGATCCGCAGGGGACCGCGGCGCGCGACGACCCGTACGGTCTCCGCGTCTATGGCGGCCTCGCGCGAGCCGGCCTCGACGACGCGGCCCTCGGCCTTGGAGACGATCTTCGAGGTGACCAGCAGGACGTCCCCGTCGCGCAGGTCGGGCGCGGCCACCGTGATCAGCTTCGCCAGGTCGTCACCCGGCCTGACCTCGGGGATCCCGTCGACGGCCCGTACCTCGTACGAGGGACCGGGCGCGCCCGGAGCGTCCGGGCCGGTCACCGGGAGGCCTCGGCCAGTTCCAGCGCGGCCCGGGCCATCTCGGCGGTGGCGGCCAGGTCCGTCATCATCAGCGGCACGGCGCGGCAGGTGATCCCGGCGGCCTCGACCTCGGCGACGGCGTCCGCGTCGGCGGTGTCCACCAGCCAGCCGTCGAGCAGCTCGGTGCCGTAGTGCAGGGCGACGGCGGCGGCCGTGGACTCGACGCCCACCGCGGCCAGCACCTTGTCGGCCATCCCGCGCACGGGCGCGCCCCCGACGATGGGGGAGAGTCCGACGACGGGCGCCTGGGCGGCGGCGACGGCGTCGCGGATGCCGGGCACGGCGAGGATGGTCCCGACCGACACCACCGGGTTGGACGGCGGGAAGACGATCACGTCGGCGGCGGCGAGGGCCTCCAGCACGCCGGGCGCCGGCTTGGCCTGCTCGGCCCCGACGGGGACGATCGCCTCGGCGTCCACGGCGGCGCGCAGCCGGACCCAGTACTCCTGGAAGTGGATGACCCGGCGCTCACCGGTGTCCGCCTCGGTGATCGCGACGTGGGTCTCGACCCGGTCGTCGGACATGGGCAGCAGCCGCACCCCGGGCCGCCAGCGGTCGCACAGGGCCTCGGTGACGGCGCTCAGCGGGTAGCCCGCGGCGAGCATCTGGGTACGGACGATGTGGGTGGCGAAGTCGCGGTCGCCGAGGCCGAACCAGGCCGGTCCGACCCCGTAGGCGGCGAGCTCCTCCTTGACGGTGAAGGACTCGTCGGTGCGGCCCCAGCCCTGGTCCTCGTTGATGCCACCGCCGAGGGTGTACATCACCGTGTCCAGATCGGGGCACACCTTGAGCCCGAACAGGTGAATGTCGTCACCGGTGTTGCCGATGACCGTGATGTCCGCGTCGGGCACTGCCGACTTGAGTCCGCGGAGGAACCGGGCGCCGCCTATACCGCCGGCCAGAACAACAATGCGCATGCGGACAGTCTGTCAGCCGCAGGCTGTCGTGGAGGGGTGGTGGCCGGGCGGCCGGGTCACGCGGGTACGGACTCCGCCGTGGCCGGCGAGCAGCTGTGCATCGGCATCCGGGTCAGGCCGGGGAAGTAGACGTGCAGGCTGACCGCGCCTTCGAGGGTGTCGTTGACGACCTCGTGCGCGTAGCCGGAGGAGAAGACCCGCTGGGAGCCGGCGCCGAGGGTGAGGTGCCCGCGCGCGCTGCGTTCGGTGAGCTCGCCCTCGAGGACGGTCAGGACGCCGGAGGAGGGGCCGTGGTCGTGCGGGCCGCTGCCCTGGCCGGGGACCCAGCTGAGCAGCCAGACCTCGTAGCCCATGGGGGCGCCCCCTGCTCGAGCGGAGTCGAGAGCTTGGGGGACGGTGCGCAGCCGGTGGTACCAGCGGGTGGTGGCGTCGTACTGGACGAGGTGCTCCCAGGAGGCGCGGTCCTCGGCGATGGAGCGGGCGAGCCCGACGAACTCGGCGACGGTGGCCGGGTGTTCGCGGGCGGGCTGCAGGAGGTGCTGGACGGCGAGGATGTCGCCGGCGATCTGGAGGTCGCTTTCGACGGTGATCGGGGTGCTGTTCATCGTGGGAGGTCCTCGACGGATGTCAGTGGTGCGGGCGGTTGCTGTGGGGCGCGGCCGGAGCTCGACGGAGCCGAAGCTCCGGAGGCATCAACAGCTGCAACAGCAACAGCGAACCTGGGCAGCGCACAGGAACCCACGAATGGGGGTCCGGGTGGTGGCTGCGGGCGCTGACATGGGAACAAGGAGAACGGGTCAGAGGTCGGACTGTCAACCCAATGTCCGGTTTGAGGGAAAAGTTTCACCTCATCCGGTTACCGTGCGCGGAGAAAGGTTTGTGCACTCCGCGCCGGGGGATGTGCCGCTGTGCCGCACCCAAACCTCGGACGCCATCTCGTGACCGGACTGTGATCTCCGCCGCTTCTTTGGCCGAATCGCAACCCCGCCACCGAGTGACGCGTGAATCGGGGTAAGGGCGTGGGCCGCGGGGCGCCCGTGGCATGTGTCACGATTTTTGGCGATATGAACACTTTCTGCATAGGCTTGGTTCCGCAGAGTGAATAAGGGGCCCAATAGCAGATCTCGGCTTGACTGCTCCGGAGCCACGCACTTGTAATTTCACTCGTGTCGTTACGTAGCGATCAGTAACGGCATCACCACGGGGACGCACAGACAGAGCGAGGGGCGCACATGACCGAGCTGTTTCAGGAACTGCTGGTCGAGGAGGCGGACGAGGAGCTCGGATGGCAGGAGCGCGCTCTGTGCGCCCAGACCGACCCCGAATCCTTCTTTCCCGAGAAGGGCGGCTCCACCCGCGAGGCCAAGAAGGTCTGCCTCGCCTGCGAAGTCCGCTCCGAATGCCTCGAGTACGCCCTCGCCAACGACGAGCGATTCGGCATCTGGGGCGGTCTCTCCGAGCGTGAACGCCGTCGGCTGAAAAAGGCCGCGGTCTGATACGCCCCGGGCCTTCCCACCGGATACCCACCGCACATCGCACGACATATCGAACTGCACGGCCGACAGGGCAAATCACGGCAAACAGCACCACAGGCAGCACGGCAAAGAGCATCGCGAAGAGCACGGCAAACGGTCCGCCTCCTGCACCTTCCCCGCAGGAGGCGGACCGCTGCTTTGCCAGCCGTTAGGGTGGGGCGCTGTCCAGCAGCCTCCGAGGGCACACCACCCCCGGACCCACCCCCGTGACCCGGTCCCGGGGGACCCCCAGGCCGGAGGGCCAGTAGCGCGATGTCCCTGCACAGCCAGTCGGCGGCCTCCCACCAGGCCCCCGCCACACCCGAGTTCCCACGGCACGTCGTCACCGCGGTCCTCGTCGCCCACGACGGCGCCCGCTGGCTGCCCCGGACCCTCGCCGGCCTCCTCGGCCAGGAACGCCCCGCGCAGAACCACATGGCCGCCGACACCGGCAGCGCCGACGAGTCCGCGCGGCTCCTCACCGAGGCCTTCGGCGACGACCGCGTCCTGCACCTTGCCCGCCGCACCGGATTCGGCACCGCCGTCGACGAAGCCGCCCGCACCGCCGGCACCCTGACCCCCGAGGACCTCCCGTACCTCAAGCGCCCCAGCGGCTGGGATCCCGTCAGCCGCACCTGGCGCGACGACACGTACGACCTCCCCGAGCTCCCCCACGGC
The DNA here is from genome assembly GCF_042719495.1 of Streptomyces sp. NPDC058525. Taxonomy (NCBI): domain Bacteria; kingdom Bacillati; phylum Actinomycetota; class Actinomycetes; order Kitasatosporales; family Streptomycetaceae; genus Streptomyces; species Streptomyces sp. NPDC058525. Next base: position 6,228 of record NZ_JBHXNP010000031.1, on the reverse strand, counting down.
GAACCCGTCCAGTGGCTCTGGCTCCTCCACGACGACAGCGCGCCCGAACCCGACGCCCTCGCCGAACTGCTCCGCGTCGCCGACGAGAACCCCGACGCCGCCGTCATCGGCCCCAAACTGCGCGGCTGGTACGACAAGAAGCAGCTCCTCGAAGCCGGCGTCACCATCGCCCGCAGCGGCCGCCGCTGGACCGGACTCGACCGCCGCGAACAGGACCAGGGCCAGCACGACCAGATCCGCCCCGTCCTCTCCGTCTCCACCGCCGGCATGCTGATCCGCCGCGACGTCTACGAAGACCTCGGCGGCTTCGACAAGCGGCTGCCCCTCATGCGCGACGACGTCGACCTCTGCTGGCGCGCCCAGAGCGCCGGCCACACCGTCCTCGTCGCCCCCGACGCCGTCCTGCGCCACGCCGAGGCCTCCGCCCGCGAGCGCCGCACCGTCGACTGCGCAGGCCGTACGACCGCCAGCCCGCACCGCGTCGACAAGGCCGGCGCCGTCTACACGATCCTCGCCAACAGCTCCGGCCGCGCCCTGCCCTACGTCCTGCTGCGCGTCCTGCTCGGCACCGTGCTGCGCACCCTCGCCTACCTCGTCGGCAAGGCCCCCGGCCAGGCCGTCGACGAGTTCACCGGCCTGCTGGCCACCCTGCTCCGCCCCGGCCGGATCCTCGCCGCCCGCAAGACCCGCCGCCGCCCCGCCGTCCCCGCCGCCGACCTGCGCCCGCTCTTCCCGCCGCCCGGCGCCTCCCTGCGGGCCAACGCCGAACAGCTCGCCGGATACTTCGGCGACGTCCGCGCCACCGACCCCGCCCCCGCCGGCCGGCACGGCGGCGGCAGCATCCTCACCGCGCCCGGCGAGGAGGGCGACTACCCGGTGGCCGAGGAGCGGTTCGCGCGCCTCAAGCGGATCGCCCGCAACCCCGCCCCCGTCCTCTTCGGCCTCCTCCTGCTCGTCTCCCTCGCCGCCTGCCGCTCCCTGATCGGCGGCGGCACCCTGATGGGCGGAGCCCTGCTCCCAGCCCCCGACGGCGGCCCCGCCCTCTGGCGCGCCTACACCGACGGCTGGCAGGCCGTCTCCACCGGCTCCACCGCCGACGCACCGCCCTACCTCGCCGTCCTCGGCGCCTTCGCCACCCTCCTCCTCGGCTCCACCCACGCCGCCCTGACCCTGCTGCTCGTCGGCTCCGTCCCGCTCGCCGGACTCACCGCGTACTTCGCCTCCCGGCCGCTCGTCGAATCCCGGCTGCTGCGCGCCTGGGCCGCGATCGCCTACGCCTTCCTGCCCGCCGTCACCGGAGCCCTCGCCGGGGGCCGCCTCGGCACCGCCGTCCTCGCCGTCCTGCTGCCCCTCATCGCCCGCTCCGCCGTCGCCGCCTTCGGCCTCGCCGACAGCGAGCGCGGCAGCTGGCGCGCCGTGTGGACCTACACCCTGCTGCTGACCCTGGCCACCGCCTTCACCCCGGTCGTCTGGCCGCTCGCCGCCGCCCTCGGGGCCGGCGCGCTCCTCGTGCACCGCAGCCAGTGGAAGACGTACGGACCGCGGTACCTCGCCACCCTCGCCGTCCCGCTCCTCGTCCTCGCACCCTGGTCCGTGGGCCTGCTCACGCACCCCGGCCGCTTCCTGCGCGAGGCCGGACTGCCCGACGCGACCGGCTCCGCCTCCGCCCTCGACCTGCTCGGCATCAGCCCCGGCGGCCCCGGCGCCGCCGGCGGGCTGCTGCTCCTCGGCATCGTCCTGGCCGCGCTCGCCGCCCTGCTGCGCACCGACCGGCAGTTCGCCGTCCGCACCGCCTGGGCCGCCGCCCTCGCCGCGCTGCTCCTCGCCGTCCTCCTCAACCGCGGCGGGTGGGCCGGACCGGCCACCCTCGTCTACGGCCTCGCCCTGCTGGCGGCCGCCGCGCTCGGCGCCGACGGAGCCAAGGAGCGGGTCGCCGCCCGCAGCTTCGGCTGGCGCCAGCCGCTCGCCGCGCTGATCGCCCTCGCCGCGGCCGCCGGACCGCTGATCGCCGCGGCCGCCTGGCTCGTGGCCGGCGCCGACGGCCCCCTCCAGCGCCGCGACCCCGTGCAGGTGCCCGCCTTCGTCGCCGACGCCGGCGGGGACGACAACCAGACCCGCACCCTGATCCTCGACCTGGACGCGCCGGCCACCGTCTCCTACAGCCTCGTCCGCGGCTCCGGCGGCCGCCTCGGCGACGCCGAGGTCGCCGCCCGCACCGGCAGCGACCCCCGCCTCGACAAGGTGGTCTCCAACCTGGTCGCCGGCTCCGGAGCGGACCAGTCCAGCCAGCTCAGCGCCTACGCCATCCGCTTCGTCATGTTCCGCCCCGGCGGCCCCGAGGAGATCCGCCGCGTCCTCGACGCCACCCCCGGCCTCAGCCGCCGCCACCAGCAGGACGGCACCGCGCTGTGGGGCGTCGAACCCTGGCTGCCGCGCGCCGTCATCGTCTCCGGCAAGCAGGGCGAGGCCCCGATCCCCGTCGCCGCCGGCCCCGTCGAGGCCCACGGCAAGATCCCGGACGGAGAGGCCGGCCGCGTCCTGCGCATCGCCGACCGCGCCGACTCCGCCTGGCAGGCCACCCTCGACGGCAAGCCCCTCAAGCCGAAGACCCTCGACGGCTGGGCGCAGGGCTTCGAACTGCCCGCCGCCGGCGGCCGCCTCGACCTCGTCCACGAGGACTCCCTCCTGCGGACCGGCTGGCTGTGGGCCCAAGGGCTCCTCGCCCTGGTACTGCTCGTGATGGCCCTGCCCGGCCGCCGCGAGCAGCTCGACGACGACCTCCCCGAGGACGAGGCCGCCGTCCCGGCCCAGCCCGGCCCGGGCGAGGCCGGCGAGGGCCGCCGCGCCCGCCGCCTGCGCGCGGAGGCCGAGCAGGCCCCCGCCGCCGCCCCGGTGGAGGCCGCGGTCGCCGCCGACCCGTACGCGGCCATCCCGGCGCAGCCGGTGTACGGGGAGGAGACATACGCCTACCAGGCCTACCCGGACCAGAGCGGCTACGCCTACGAACCGCAGCCGCAGCAGCCCCCGCAGCAGCCCTACGCGCAGCCCGGGGAGTACGAGCAGTACCCGTACCCGCAGCAGCAGGCGCAGGAGCAGTACCCCTACCCGTACGAGCCGTACCCGCCGTACGACCCCCACACCGGCCACACCGGCCACGACAGCCAAGCCCAGTACGACCCGCGTCCGGACGGGAGCCCCCAGCAGTGAAGCAGCGCGCACCCCTCACGCTGGCGGCCGTGGCCGCGGCGCTGGCCGCCCTCACCGGCGTCGCCGCCCTCACCGCCCCCGCCGGCGGCACGGCGTCCGAAGGCAAGGCCCCGGCCGCCGCCCGGATGCCCGTCGAACGGTCCCTCCTGGTCTGCCCGGCGCCCAGCTCCTCGGACATCGCGGACACCACGTACACCGCCTTCACCCCCGGCGCGGCCGCGCCCGCCGAGGGCAAGGGCGCGGCCCGGCTGCTCGGCGCCACCAAGGACGCCAAGCCGGTCCTGGAGCCCAAGGAGGTCGGCAAGCCCTTCGGGGCCACCGCCTCCGGCGCCGACGCCCCGGCCCTCACGGGCAGCGCCGAGGGGATCCTCGCCCCCGGCTGGTCCGCCCAGCTGACCACCAAGGTCTCCGTCGGCCGGGCCCGGGGCGTCCTCGGCGCCTCCTGCACCGCGCCGGGCACCGACTTCTGGTTCCCCGCCGTGAGCACCGCCAAGGGCCGCGAGGACTACCTCCACCTCACCAACCCCGACGACGCGGCCGCCGTCGTCGACATCAAGCTCTTCGGCCCGGACGGCGCGGCCAAGCCCGACGCGGGCACCAGCGAGAACATCCGGATCGACCCCAAGTCCAGCAAGTCGGTCCTGCTCTCCTCCCTGGTCCCCGGCACCCAGCTCGCGGACGCCACCGCCCACGTGACGACCCGGGCGGGCCGGGTCGGCGCCTCGGTCCAGGTCGCCGAGGAGGGGGTCGGCTCCGACTGGCTGCCGGCCGCCGCGGACCCGGCGGGCTCCCTGGTCCTGCCCGGCATCCCGGCCGACGCGGTCTCCGTACGGCTGGTGGCCTTCGTACCCGGCGACGAGGACGCGGACCTGAAGATCCGGCTCGCCGCCCCGAACGGGCCCATCTCCCCGGCGGGCAACGAACAGCTGCACGTCAAGGCCGGTATGACCGCGAGCGTCGACCTCAAGGACGTGACCCGCGGCGAGCCCGGCTCCCTGCTGCTCACCCCGGCCGACCCCAAGAAGGCCGCGCCGGTCGTCGCGGCGGTACGGGTGGTGCGCGGCAGCGGGGCCAAGCAGGAACTGGGCTTCGTCCAGGCCGCCGGGCCGGTCGGCACGCGCGCGACCGTGGCCGACAACCGGCCCGAGGAGAACGCGACCGTACTGTCGCTGACGGTCCCGGGGGACAAGGACGCCAAGGTCAAGGTGACGGCCTCGCCGGGCACCGGCGGCGGGGAGGCGGCCTCCCAGGAGGTGACCGTCAAGGCGGGCACCACGCAGGTGGTGGCCGTCGCTCCGGCAGGCGGCAAGGGCTCCTACGCCCTCACCGTCGAGACCCTCTCCGGCGGCCCGGTCCACGCGGCCCGCACCCTGAACCTGCCGCACGAGGGCACCGCGATGTTCACCGTCCAGAGCCTGTCCGACGACCACTCCACGGTCGCGGTCCCCAGGGCCGTCGAGGACCTCTCGGTCCTGACGAGGTAGCGCGTCCGAGGGGTGGCGCCGGCGCGGAGCTCCCCGCCGGCGCCGTACGCCCTTCGCCCCGCTCAGTCCTGCCCGTAGCGCGGATCCACGGTCTCCGGCGACAGCCCCAGCAGCTCCGCCACCTGCTCCACCACGATCTCGTGCACCAGCAGCGCCTTCTCGTCGCGCGTCTTCGTACGGATCTCCACCGGCCGCCGGAAGACCACGATCCGGGCCGGCCGGCCCTCGCGCGGCTCCGAGACCCCGCCCAGCGGCACCGCCTCGTCGTTCCAGCCGGCGTCCGGTCCGCCCGGCGGTCCCGGTACGTCACCGACCAGGAACTCCACCTCGGCCAGCTGCGGCCAGCGCCGCTCCAGCCGCTCCACGGAGTCCCGTACGAGGTCCCCGAACAGCTCCGACCTGCTCGCCGACAGCGGCACCTGCGGCGGCGCCACCGGCCCGCGCATCCCGCGCCCGTGCCGGTCCCGGCGGCGCGGACGGGGCTCGGCGGGGGCCCCGACCGGGGGCTGGGCAGGACGGGGAGGCAGCGGGCTGTCGGTCACCCCCGCAGGGTAGCCCTCGGCACGACACGGGGGAGTGAGCGGCGGGAGAGTCGTCGCGGCCCGGTCAAGAGTGCGGTACCGTCCAACGTCGTGAGCCTTGTACGTCGTTGTTCGCGCACCGCGTGCGGCCGCCCTGCCGTCGCGACGCTGACGTACGTCTACGCCGATTCGACCGCAGTTCTCGGCCCGCTCGCCACCTACGCCGAGCCCCACTGCTACGACCTGTGCGCCGAGCACTCCGAGCGCCTGACCGCCCCGCGCGGCTGGGACGTCGTCCGCCTGTCCGACGGCTCCGGTCCGTCGCGCCCCAGCGGCGACGACCTCGAAGCCCTCGCCAACGCCGTCCGCGAAGCGGCCCGCCCGCCCGAGCGCGCGGCGGAAGCCGGAGGATCCGCGGCCCGCGGCCCGGCCACCGGCGAGACCCGTCGCGGACACCTGCGCGTTCTGAGATCGCCCGATTCCTGACGCTCCGACCATCTGAAGAGCGGGTACCGGTTCAAGGTAGGTTGGCCGGACCGCACAGAACCTTCAGGAGGGCAGGCAGTGGCCGCAGATCTTTCGAACATCGTCAAGGCGTATGACGTGCGTGGTGTCGTGCCGGACGAGTGGGACGAGTCGTTGGCGGAGCTGTTCGGTGCCGCGTTCGTGGAGGTGACGGGTGCGTCGGCGATCGTGGTCGGTCATGACATGAGGCCGTCGTCGCCTGGTTTGTCGGCGGCGTTCGCGCGGGGTGCGGCGGCGCGTGGTGTGGATGTGACGCTGATCGGGCTGTGTTCGACGGATCAGCTGTATTACGCGTCGGGTTCGCTGGGTCTGCCGGGTGCGATGTTCACGGCCTCGCACAATCCGGCCCGTTACAACGGGATCAAGCTGTGCCGGGCGGGTGCCGCGCCGGTGGGCCAGGACACGGGTCTGTCGCAGATCCGTGGTCTGGTGGAGAAGTGGTCGGATGAGGGCGCTCCGGCGATCGCGGCGGGCACGGTGCCCGGAACGGT
>NZ_JBHXNP010000030.1:0-81443 GCF_042719495.1 Streptomyces sp. NPDC058525 | reverse complement strand
CGTGCATCGCAAGGCGGAGGGGCGCCCGAGTACTGGACGTACTTGGGCGCCCCGACAACGCGGCGAGGCGCGGTGCCAGGCGGCGCGGGTCAGGCCAGATCCGGAAGAGACGGCCTAGAAGCCCGGCGGCTCGGTGTACGTACCCCACTCGTCGCGCAGGGCGTTGCAGATCTCGCCCAGCGTGGCCTCGGCCCGCACCGCCTCCAGCATGGCCGGGATCATGTTCGACCCGTCCCGGGCGGCGTCCAGCATGGCCTTCAGGGACGCGGTGACCCGGGCGTCGTCGCGCCGGCCCTTGCGGGCCGCGAGCTCCCGCACCTGGACGGTCTCGACCTCGTGGCTGACCCGCAGGATCTCCAGGTCCCCGGTGACCGAGCCGTGGTGGACGTTGACGCCGACGACCCGCTTGTCGCCCTTCTCCAGCGAGCGCTGGTACTGGAAGGCCGATTCGGCGATCTCCCCGGTGAACCAGCCGTCCTCGATGCCGCGCAGGATGCCCGAGGTGATCGGCCCGATCGGGTGCCGCCCGTCCGGGTGGGCGCGCAGTCCGCGCTCCTTGATCTGGTCGAAGATCTTCTCGGCGTCCGCCTCGATGCGGTCGGTGAGCTGCTCGACGAACCAGGAACCGCCCAGCGGGTCGGCCACGTTGGCGACGCCGGTCTCCTCCATCAGCACCTGCTGGGTGCGCAGGGCGATCTCGGCGGCCTGCTCGCTGGGCAGCGCGAGGGTCTCGTCGAGGGCGTTGGTGTGCAGGGAGTTCGTGCCGCCGAGGACGGCCGCGAGGGCCTCGACGGCGGTGCGCACGACGTTGTTGTACGGCTGCTGGGCGGTGAGGGAGACGCCGGCGGTCTGCGTGTGGAAGCGCAGCCACATCGACTTCTCGCTCTTGGCCCCGTAGACCTCCTTCATCCAGCGGGCCCAGATCCGGCGGGCGGCGCGGAACTTGGCGATCTCCTCGAAGAAGTCGAGGTGCGCGTCGAAGAAGAAGGAGAGGCCGGGCGCGAAGTGGTCCACGTCCATGCCGCGCGACAGGCCGAGCTCCACGTACCCGAATCCGTCGGCCAGGGTGTAGGCGAGCTCCTGCGCGGCCGTGGCCCCGGCCTCGCGGATGTGGTAGCCGGAGACGGAGAGCGGCTTGTAGGCCGGGATGCCCTTGGCGCAGTACTCCATGAGGTCGCCGATGAGGCGCAGGTGCGGCTCGGGTTCGAAGAGCCACTCCTTCTGGGCGATGTACTCCTTGAAGATGTCCGTCTGGAGCGTGCCGTTGAGCAGGCCCGGGTCCACGCCCTGCCGCTCGGCGGCGACCAGGTACATGCAGAAGGCGGGCACGGCGGGCCCCGAGATGGTCATCGACGTGGTGACGTCGCCGAGCGGGATGTCCTTGAAGAGGACCTCCATGTCGGCGGCGGAGTCGATGGCGACCCCGCAGTGGCCGACCTCGCCCAGGGAGCGGGGGTCGTCCGAGTCGCGCCCCATGAGGGTCGGCATGTCGAAGGCGACGGAGAGCCCGCCGCCGCCGGCGGCCAGGATCATCTTGTAGCGCTCGTTGGTCTGCTCGGCGTTCCCGAACCCGGCGAACTGCCGGATGGTCCAGGTCCGCCCCCGGTAGCCGGTGGCGTGCAGGCCGCGGGTGTACGGGTACTCACCCGGCCATCCGATGCGCTCGAATCCCTCGTACGCGTCGCCGGGCCGCGGCCCGTAGACCGGATCGACCTCATCGCCGGAGAGCGTGGTGAAGTCGGCGTCGCGCTTGCGGGCCTTGTCGTAACGGGCCTGCCAGCGACGGCGGCCCTCCTCGATGGCGTCTGCGTCCATACCCTCGAATTTACTAGGACGTCCTAGTAAATGTCGATGGGAAACCCGGGGAGATGTCGGCGCATGTCCCCGGGTCGTGGTGGGCGCGAGGCGCGCGCTAGGCCTTCGCGGCCGCGAGGGGGCCCTTGACCAGCGGCTCCACCTCGGCGCGGATCTTGCGCTCGACGAAGAAGGCGGCCAGCGGAATGGTTCCCGATGCCAGGACCCAGAGGAGCTTGCCGAACGGCCACCGCGCCTTGGAGCCGAGGTCGAAGGCGAAGACCAGATAGACCATGAAGAGGACGCCATGCGCCTGCGAGACCGCGAAGGTCAGGTCGGCACCGGTGCCGAAGCCGTACTTCGCCACCATGCAGGCACAAAGGATCAGGAGCATGACCGCGGTCACATAGGCCATGACGCGGTAGCGGGTCAGCACGCTTCGTTTCATGGACACGAGCGTAACCGCCCGAAAAATCCCCGCGGACGCGGGGAGCATGGCATGGTGCCGCTGATCATCACCCACAGCATCGGAGTACCCCCGCAGTGGCGGGGAGCACCATGCCGACCCGGCGCCGAGTCTACGACTCCTCGAAGTCCGCGGCGGCCACCCGCAGCGGGCGCAGCAGCGCGAAGATCTCCGCGCACTCCTCGGCGTCGTAGGCGCCGAGTCCGAAGTCGACCTCCATCAGGTCCTTGGTGGCCGCCTCGACGACCTCGCGGCCCTTGTCCGTGATGGAGGCCAGGGTGCCGCGGCCGTCGTTCGGGTTGGGCCGCTTGTCGACGAGCCCGGACCGCACCAGCCGGTCGACGGTGTTCGTCACCGAGGTCGGGTGGACCATCAGCCGCTCGCCGATCTTCGACATCGGCAGCTCGCCGGCCTTGGAGAAGGTGAGCAGCACCAGCGCCTCGTACCGCGCGAAGGTCAGACCGTACGGCTTGACCACGGCGTCGACCTCGCCGAGCAGGATCTGGTGCGCGCGCATGATCGAGGTGATGGCCGCCATCGCGGGCACCGGCCCCCAGCGCCGCTGCCAGAGCTCGTCGGCGCGGGCGATGGGGTCGAAGGGAAGGCTGAGCGGCTTGGACACGTAGCAGACCCTACCGGTCGGTCATTTGACGGCGAGCCCCGTCTCACTCCTCGGTTGTTCCCGTTCCGGGGCGGTGGCGCGGAGTTCGGCGAGGAGCACCAGGACGACGGCCGTGCCGATGATCCCCGAACCGGTGACGACGTGATGCACCGGCAGGAACTCGGCGGCGAGTCCGGCCAGCGCCATGCCGACGCCCTGCAAGGTCATCAGGCCGGTGCTGAGCAGGGTCATCGCCCGGCCGCGCAGCTCCTCGGGGACGGCCTCGAGGTACCACCGGTCGAGGCCGAGGGTGTAGGCCTGGGCCAGGCCGGCCAGCAGCAGCGCGGTGAGCGCGAGCGGTACGCCGGGGCGCAGGGCGAACAGCAGCAGCGGCAGCAGTCCGGCGGCGGCGAGCGGGACCGTGATCCGCGCCCGGCTCCGCGGGGTGAGCGCGGAGCCCGCCCAGAGCTCTCCGGCGATGGTGCCGACGGGCAGGGCGCACATCAGCAGCCCCAGCACGCCGGTGCCCGCGCCGAGCCCGTCGGTGTACGGCGCGAGCAGCGCCTCCGGTACGACGACGAAGACGGGCGGCAGCCAGAACATCAGGGTCAGCGCCCGGATCCGGCGGTCGCCGAAGACGGCGCGCAGCCCGGCGGCCGGCGAGCGGCGGGAGCCCGCCCGGGCCGGCCGGCGGCGGGTGCCGAGGCGCAGCAGCAGCGCCGAGCCGAGGAATCCGGCGGCGGTCAGGGCGATGGCCCCGCGCGGCGCGAGGACGGTGAGCAGCAGCCCGCCGAGGCCGAAGCCGACCAGCTGGGCGCTCTGGGCCACCATGCGCAGCAGCGAGCGGCCCAGTACGAGGGTGTCGCCGGTGCCGAGGATGTCGGCGAGGGAGGCGCTGCGGGCGCCCTGGAACAGCGGTGCCACGAAGGCCATGGCGCAGCGCAGGACGAGGAGCAGCGCGACGGGGGTGCCGGACAGGGCCATGGCGGCCGCGCAGGCGGCGCAGACGAGATCGCACGCGACGAGCACCCGCCGGGCGGGGTGCCGGTCGGCGGTCCCGGCGAGCAGGGTGCCGCCGAGGGCGTAGGGGAGGAAGCCGAGGGCGAAGGTGAGCGCGCTCATCAGCGGCGAGCCGGTGGCGCGGTAGACGAGGACGGTCAGGGCGATCTCGGCGACGACCACGCCGAGTACGGAGATCAGGTGCGCGGCGAAGACGGGCCGGAACTCCCGTGTCCGGAAGACGGCCCGGTAGCCGGTGGCGGGGGCCGGGATGGCGGTTGGCATGCCCGGCAGCTTCGCGGGAACTACCCTGGCGGCCGTAGAGATTCGGGCCTGGACGAATCCTGGGCGGGTGCGGGGCGGCCTGCGGGAGCGTCCCGGGCCGCTCCGGGGCCGGCGGCGGCCCCTGACGAGGGCGGGGAGGCGGGCGTCGTGGGGTTCCACTTCCGTTTCGGTCCGGGCGACCTGCTGCGGTGCCGGTTCGCGATCTCCCCGCGCTGGGAGACGCAGGAGGCGGTGCGCGCCCTGCTGCGCCCGCACCGCCACACCTACCACCTGCCCTGGCTCCGGCAGGTGCGGGCCGCGGCCGACGGGCTGGACCTGAGGCCCCTGTGGCTGCTGATGCCCCGCGCGGGGCACAATCCGGACTTCCTCAGCCCGCCGCCGCTCGGCCCGTCCGTCACCTTCGAGGAGGAGCTGGCGCGGGTGCGGGCCGCCGACCCGGAGGCGGCGCGCGAGGACCTGCGGCTCTCCCTGGCCTGTACGCCGGGCGCGGCGCGCAGCGCCGCCGGGCAGCGCATGCTGGCGGATCCGGCGCGGGCGGTGCGGGAGTTGGCGGACCTCACCGAGCGGGCCTGGGAGGCCCTGGTCGCCCCGCACTGGCCGCGGCTGCGCGGGCTGCTGGAGGCGGACATCCTGTTCCACTCGCGGCGGCTGGCGGCCGGCGGCCTGGAGGCCCTGTTCGACGGGCTCCACCCCGACCTGCGCTGGCACGGGGAGACGGACACGCTGACCATCAGCAAGACCGGGCACCACGACCGGGTGCTGGACGGGCAGGGGCTGCTGCTGATGCCGAGCGCCTTCGGCTGGCCGGACGTGGTCGGCGGCTACGACCCGCCCTGGCAGCCGACGCTGGTCTATCCGGCGCGCGGCATCGGCGCCCTGTGGACGGCGTCGGCGGGCCCGGCCCCCGAGGCGCTGGCCCGGCTGCTGGGCCGGGCCCGGGCCGAGGTGCTGTGCGCGCTCGACGAACCCGCCTCCACGACGGCGCTGGCCCACCGGCTGGGCCTCGCCCCGTCGACGGTCTCGGCGCACCTGGGGGTCCTGCGGGCGGCGGGCCTGCTCGTCTCGGGCCGCCACGGCCACCAGATCCTCTACGAACGCACCCCGCTGGCCATCGCCCTGACCACGGGTGAGCCCACGGTGTCGTAAGACGGCAGCAACTGACCGTTATGTCACGATATGCCGGTCCGCTGCCCGATCCTTCGTCCCGAGGAAGCCGGATGCGCCCCGCCCTTTCCCGACGCGCCGTCCCCCGACGCCCCGTCACCGTCCTCGGCCTCCTGCTGTGCCTCGCGGCGGCCGCCGCGTGCTCCGGGGAGCCCGAGCCCGAACGGGGCACTCCGGGCGCCCCGCCCTCCCCCTCCGCCACCGGGGCCGGCGCCGGGGCCGGCGAATCCCCGTACTGGGTGGACCCGCGGAGCAACGCCGCCCGGCAGGTCGCCGCCTGGGAGGCGGCGGGCCGCTACAGCGACGCCCAGGTGCTGCGCAGGATCGCGGAACGGCCGGCGGCCCTGTGGCCGCCGGGCGGCGATCCCGGCCCCGAGATCCGCCGGGCCGGGGCCGGCGCCAGGGCCGCCGGGCGGACCCTGGTGCTCGCCGCGCACAACCTCCCGGACCGCGACTGCGGCCTGCGGCCGGCCGGCGGCGCCAAGAGCGCCGCCGCCTACCGGAGCTGGATCGGCGCCTTCGCCGACGCCCTCGCGAAGACCGAGGCCGTCGTCGTCCTGGAGCCGGACGCGATCGGGCACATCGCCGACGGCTGCGTCCCGCCGGAGCGCCGCGCCGAGCGCTACGGGCTGCTCTCCGAGGCCGTCGACCGGCTGAAGCGCAACCCCCGCACCAAGGTCTACCTGGGCGCCGGGCACCCGGCCTGGATCACGGACCCGGCCGACCTGACCGAGCCGCTCCGCAAGGCCGGGCTCGCCCGCGCCGACGGCTTCGCGCTCAATGTCTCCGGCTTCCAGCCCGACGCCGCCACCCGGGCGTACGGCGCCAGGATCTCCAAGGCCGCCGGCGGCAAGCACTTCGTCGTCGACACCAGCCGCAACGGCGAGGGCCCGCTGCCCGGCGACCGCGCCCGGGCCGGCTGCAATCCGCCCGGCCGGGCGCTGGGGGCACCGCCGACGGACCGGACGGGCGACCCGCTCGTCGACGCGTACCTGTGGATCAAGCGGCCCGGCGAGTCCGACGGCCCCTGCCGCGGCGGCCCGCGGGCGGGCGCGTGGTGGCCCGACTACGCCCTGGGCCTGGCCCGCCGGGCGCGGGAGTGACCGTACGGGGAGCGCGCACGCGAAAGCGCCCCCGGCCGGCCGGGCCAGGGGCGCTCGAGGACGACGGCGGGGGCCTCAGCCCCCGGCGAGGTGGCGCTCCACCGTCTCGACCTTCGAGGTGATGCCGTCGCTGACCCCGGGGCGGATGTCGGCCTTGAGGATGAAGGAGACGCGCGGCGCCCGCTCCTCCACGGCCGCCACCGCGCGCCGGACCACGTCCATGACCTCGTCCCACTCGCCCTCGACGGTGGTGAACATCGCGTCGGTGCGGTTGGGCAGCCCCGACTCACGGACCACGCGGACGGCGTCGGCGACGTACTCCCCGACCTCTTCACCGACCCCCAGCGGGGTCACCGAGAACGCGACGATCACGCTTCGGCCGCCTGCCGGGCGCGGGCCGCGATCACGCTGTCGGACTCGTCCCGCTTGAGCAGCCGGTCGCCGTACAGGCCGCCGAAGGGCAGCAGCGCCAGCACGAAGAACAGCGCGACCTTCTTGACGGGCCACTTCGCCTTGTTCCAGACATCCAGCAGGAAGAGCGCGTAGAGGACGAAGAGAACCCCGTGGATGATGCCGAGCGGCATCATCAGGTAGTCGATGTCCGAGATCCGGCTCAGCAGCGAGCCGAAGATCAGCAGAGCCGGGAACGACAGCGCCTCCGGGACGGAGATGAGGCGCAGCCGGTGCAGGGCGGAGGCGGTCTTTATGTCCACGGGGAACCTTCGGGGTGGGCGGCCTGGGGCCGTTCCAGTGTCTCAGCCGCTTTGCGGGATCTTGACCCGGGCCCCCGTCCGCCGCGGCCCGCGGGCGGTGGCGGGTGGCCGGAGGCGTGCGCACATGCCCCGAGTCGTCCCGGATCGCGCCCGAATCCGCCCGGGTGTGGCGTATATCGGCCACGGGACTCTGTTCGGGTCCGCCCGCTGCCGATAACGTCATCCCGTGGCTCAGTTCCGACTCCAAGGCAGCAAGGTGCTCGCCGTCGACCTGACCGGGGACGCCGTGAAAGCGAAGAACGGCTCCATGGTCGCGTACGACGGTCAGATGACCTTCAAGAAGATGACCGGCGGCGGCGAAGGCATCCGCGGGATGGTGACCCGCCGGCTGACCGGCGAGCAGATGACCGTGATGGAAGTACAGGGACACGGCACCTGCTTCTTCGCCGACCGCGCGAGCGAGATCAACCTGGTCAGCCTGCGCGGCGAGAAGCTCTACGTCGAGTCCAGCAACCTGCTGTGCACCGACGGCGGGCTGCGCACCGGCACGACCTTCACCGGCCTGCGCGGGGCGACGACGGGCAACGGCCTGTTCACCACGACCGTGGAGGGCTCGGGCCAGGCGGCGATCACCTCCGACGGCCCGGCGGTGGTGCTGCGCGTCAGCGCCCAGTACCCGCTCTCCGTCGACCCGGGGGCCTACATCGCGCACACCGGCAACCTCCAGCAGTCCTTCCAGTCCGGGGTGAACTTCCGCACCCTGATCGGCGAGGGCTCCGGCGAGTCCTTCCAGATCCGCTTCGAGGGCGAGGGCCTGGTGTACGTGCAGCCCAGCGAGCGCAACACCATCGGGGGCGACGTCTGATGCCGTTCCGCGAGATCAACTCGAAGATGGTCGAGGCCCAGGTGGTGCCCGGGCAGAAGATGTACAGCCAGCGCGGCGCGATGCTCGCGTACCGCGGCGACGTCTCCTTCACCCCGAGCATCACCGGCGGCCAGGGCGGCGTCATGGGCATGATCGGGCGCCGGGTGGCCAACGAGCAGACCCCGCTGATGACGGTCGAGGGCAGCGGCACCGTGATGTTCGGCCACGGCGGCCACCACATCCAGGTGATCAGCCTGACCGGCGAGACCCTGTACGTCGAGGCCGACCGGCTGCTGGCCTTCGACGGAACGCTCCAGCAGGGCACGATGTTCATGGGCTCGCAGGGCGGGGTCATGGGCATGGTCCGCGGCCAGGTGACCGGCCAGGGCCTGTTCGCCACGACCCTCAAGGGCCACGGCTCGGTCGCGGTGATGGCGCACGGCGGGGTCATCGAACTCCCCATCCACCCGAACCGGCCGGTCCACGTGGACCCGCAGGCGTACGTCGCCCACCACGGCGACGTCCGCAACAAGCTCTCCGCCGCGCTCGGCTGGCGGGACATGGTGGGGCGCGGCTCGGGTGAGGCGTTCCAGCTGGAGCTGTCCGGCCAGGGCGCGGTGTACGTACAGGCCTCGGAGGAGAAGCTGTGAACTTTGGCCCCGTGATGGGCGGACCCGGCGGCCCGACGGTCTTCGACCCGTACACGCTGCCCTCCGACGACAACGTGAACGCGTACACCTTCTGCGTGGAGCTCAAGGGGAGCCAGTGGTTCCTGCAGAAGGGCAAGATGATCTCGTACTACGGGAGCATCGAGTTCAACGGCATCGGGCACGGCCGCTTCGACCGGCTGCTGCGCACCAGCTTCCACTCGCCGCTGCACGCGAGCGACTGGGTGGTGGCCGAGGGGCAGGGCAAGATGCTCCTCGCCGACCGGGCCTTCGACGTGAACTCGTACGACCTGGAAAACGGGAACCTGACGATCCGGTCAGGCAATCTGCTCGCCTACCAGCCCTCCCTCGCCCTCAAGCAGTCGATCGTCCCGGGCTTCCTGACGCTGATCGGCACCGGCAAGTTCGTCGCCGCCTCCAACGGGCCGGTGGTGTTCATGGAGCCGCCGCTGCGCGTGGACCCGCAGGCGCTGGTGGGCTGGGCCGACTGCCCCTCGCCGTGCCACCACTACGATCACGCCTACATGTCGGGCGTGATGGGCGGCCTGCGCTCGCTGACGGGCATCGGCGGCACGTCGGGCGAGGAGCACCAGTTCGAGTTCGTGGGCGCGGGCACGGTGCTGCTGCAGTCCTCGGAGATGCTCATGGCGGAGCAGACGGTCGGCACCGTCGGCGCCGGTGCGGCCACGGGCAACGCACAGGGCGTCCCGGGAGCCGGCCATGGTCCGCTGGGCGTACCGCGGATGCCGGGGCAGCTGGGTGATCTCCAGCGCCGCTTCGGACTGTGACGCCCCGAGACGCCCGTTCCGTTTTTGTACGTAATTCAACTTCTTAGGTAGAGTTCATTCATGGAGACCATGGAGACCGAGACGGCAACCCGGTGGCTGACCGACGCCGAGCAGTGTGCATGGCGCACCCATCTGGACGTCAGCAGATTGCTGATGCACCAGCTGGAAAAGGACCTCCAGCCCTTCGGACTCACCAACAACGACTACGAGATCCTCGTGAACCTCTCGGAGTCGCCGGACCTGCGGATGCGGATGAGCGATCTCGCGACCGCCACCCTGCAGTCCAAGAGCCGGCTGTCCCACCAGATCACGCGCATGGAGGCGGCGGGCCTGGTCCGCCGCGTGAACTGCGAGTCCGACCGCCGGGGCCTGTTCGCGGTCCTCACGGACGAGGGCATGGACACCATGCGCAAGGTCGCCCCGCACCACGTGGCGTCCGTCCGCCGGCACTTCATCGACCTGCTGCCGCCGCAGGCCCTGGCGGCGCTGCGCGAGTCGCTGAACCCGGTGGCGGAGCACCTGCGCGACAACCGCGGCAAGGGCTGACCGCCCCGGCAGGCGCCGCCCCGGGACGCGCCGGACCGCCATCGGCACGACAATGGCTGGGAACGCTCGCTGCCGGCCCGTCCGCCCGCCGGGCAACCGCAGTCGGTACGGCCGGCCTGAGGAGGTCAGCCCATGAAGCGCAACCTGTACGTCTCCGCGGCCGTGTCCGTGGTCCTGATGGCGGGAGGCCCGGTGGCGGCCGCGGCAGCGGCAGCCGCCGACACGGCGAGAACCGCCCCCGCGGCCGCGGCCCCGATGGTCGACGTCACCGCGGAGGCCGCGATCGCCGCGGCCCTGAAGAACTACCCCGGCGTGATCCAGTCCCTCGACCGGGACGGCAACACCTGGGACGTCGACGTGATCACCAAGGACGGCAAGGGCCACGCCGAGCTCCAGGTCGACGCCGCGACCGGAGCGGTCACCCGGCAGAACGTCGACACCGACGAGGACGCCGACAAGCACAAGGACCTGCTCGCCGCCAAGGTCACCGCCGAGCAGGCCGCGAAGGCCGCCGTCGCCGCCCATCCCGGGCAGGCCTGGACGGTCGAGTGGGACTCCCAGGACGACGGCAGGGCCGCGGCCTGGCACGTTGAGGTGAGGGGCGCCGACGGCAAGACCTGGGACGCCTCCGTGGACGCCACGACCGCCAAGGTCACCACGCAGTCCGACTCCGGCAACGACAGCGGCTGACCCGTACACGAGAGGAGCCGCGCCCCGTGCGGGGGGCGCGGCTCCTCTCGTCACTGCTCGGGCGGTCCGGTCAGGCGTTGGGACGCTTGCCGTGATTCGCCTTCTTCTTCTTGCGTGCTCGCTTCTTGTTGCCGCGCTTGGCCATGAGCCACTCCCTGAATCGGGGTAATCCGGGCGTTCGCCAGTCTAGGGTCGGCGGGCCCGTCGCGCATCAGGCTTCGGTCAGACCGTCCAGCAGGACATCGGCCGCCGCGTACGGATCCAGCTCGCCCCCGGCCACCCGGGCCGCCAGCGCATCCAGCCGGGAATCCCCGTGCAGATCGGCCATCCGGGTGCGCAGCGAGGTCACCGCGATCGTCTCCACCTCGCGCGCCGCCCGCGCCGTGCGCCGCTCCGCGAGCACCCCGCGCTCGTCCATCCACGCCCGGTGCTTCTCCAGCGCCTCGACGAGCTCGTCGATGCCCTGGGCCCGCGCCGCGACGGTCTTGATGATGGGCGGGCGCCAGTCTCCCGGCCCCCGGGACTCCCCCAGGCCCAGCATGTGGTTCAGCTCCCGGGCGGTGGCGTCCGCGCCGTCCCGGTCGGCCTTGTTCACGACGTACACGTCGCCGATCTCCAGGATCCCCGCCTTCGCGGCCTGGATCCCGTCGCCCATCCCCGGAGCGAGCAGCACCACCGAGGTGTCCGCCTGAGCGGCGATCTCCACCTCCGACTGGCCGACGCCGACCGTCTCGACCAGGACCACGTCGCAGCCGGCCGCGTCGAGCACGCGGATCGCCTGCGGGGCGGACCAGGCGAGACCGCCCAGGTGGCCGCGGGTGGCCATGGACCGGATGTAGACGCCCGGGTCGGAGGCGTGGTCCGACATGCGGACCCGGTCGCCGAGCAGCGCACCGCCGGAGAACGGCGAGGACGGGTCGACGGCGAGGACGCCGACCCGCTTGCCGGCCTTGCGGTACGCGGACACCAGCGCCGAGGTCGAGGTCGACTTGCCGACTCCCGGCGACCCCGTCAGCCCCACCACATACGCGTTGCCCGTCAGCGGGGCCAGCGCCGCCATCACCTCGCGCAACTGCGGGGACGCCCCCTCCACCAGCGAGATCAGCCGGGCCACCGCTCTCGGCCTGCCCTCACGTGCCTGGGCCACCAGCTGGGGGACGTCCACCGCCGTCATACGTGCTGCGCTCCTCGGTTCTCGTACGGCTACGGGCGGGTGCGGTACCCGGTCAGGCCTGGGGCACGCGGACGATCAGGGCGTCGCCCTGGCCGCCGCCGCCGCACAGCGCGGCCGCGCCGACCCCGCCGCCGCGGCGCTTCAGCTCCAGCGCCAGGTGCAGCACCACGCGGGCGCCGGACATGCCGATCGGGTGCCCCAGGGCAATGGCGCCGCCGTTGACGTTCACCTTTTCCGGGGTGACCCCGAGGTCCTTCATTGACTGCACGGCGACCGCCGCGAAGGCCTCGTTGATCTCGATGAGGTCCAGGTCGCCGACCTCCAGGCCCTCCTTCTTCAGGGCGTGCAGGATGGCGTTCGACGGCTGCGACTGCAGCGAGTTGTCGGGACCGGCCACGTTGCCGTGGGCGCCGATCTCGGCGATCCAGTCCAGGCCCAGCTCCTCGGCCTTGGCCTTGCTCATCACGACCACGGCGGCCGCGCCGTCGCTGATCTGCGAGGAGGTGCCCGCGGTGATCGTGCCGGCCTTGGCGAAGGCCGGGCGCAGCTTGCCGAGGGACTCCGCGGTGGTCTCCGGGCGGATGCCCTCGTCCTGGGAGAAGACGACCGGCTCGCCCTTGCGCTGCGGGATCTCGACCGGGGTGATCTCGGCCTCGAAGATCCCGTTCTTCTGCGCGGCCGCGGCCCGCTGGTGCGAGGCGGCGGCGAACTCGTCCTGCGGGGCGCGCTCGATGCCCAGGCGGGTGTTGTGCTTCTCCGTCGACTCGCCCATCGCGATGTTCTCGAAGGCGTCGGTGAGGCCGTCGTAGGCCATCGCGTCGAGCATCTCGACGGCGCCGTACTTGTAGCCCTCGCGGGACTTGGACAGCAGGTGCGGGGCGTTGGTCATGGACTCCTGGCCGCCGGCAACCACGATGTCGAACTCACCGGCGCGGATCAGCTGGTCGGCCAGCGCGATCGCGTCCAGACCCGAGAGGCACACCTTGTTGATCGTGAGCGCGGGGACGTTCATTGGAATTCCGGCCTTGACGGCGGCCTGACGCGCTGGAATCTGGCCCGCACCCGCCTGGAGCACCTGCCCCATGATCACGTACTGCACCTGGTCGCCGGAGATCCCGGCCCGGTCCAGCGCGGACTTGATGGCGAACCCGCCGAGGTCGGCACCCGAGAAGGACTTCAGCGATCCGAGCAGGCGCCCCATGGGCGTGCGGGCCCCGGCGACGATCACTGAGGTGGTGTTGTTCGTTCCGGACATGAGGCACAGCCCCTTGAGGATGAGGAGTGAACGAGGGTTTACCTGAATGTACTGAGCGGTACCGGTGGCGTCACCGGGCTGTAGGTGTGATCGCTGGCACGTTGCGTGACCACCCCTCCCGGCGGTGCACTGGTCCCATGCTGACAAGGATCGACCACATCGGAATCGCCTGCTTCGACCTCGACAAGACCGTCGAGTTCTACCGTGCCACGTACGGCTTCGAGGTCTTCCACACCGAGGTCAACGAGGAGCAGGGCGTCCGCGAGGCCATGCTCAAAATCAACGAGACGTCCGACGGCGGCGCCTCCTACCTCCAGCTCCTCGAGCCGACCCGCGAGGACTCGGCCGTGGGCAAGTGGCTGGCGAAGAACGGCGAGGGCGTCCACCACATCGCCTTCGGCACCGAGGACGTCGACGGCGACGCGGAAGCCATCCGCGGCAAGGGCGTCCGGGTCCTCTACGACCAGCCCCGCATCGGCTCGATGGGCTCCCGCATCACCTTCCTCCACCCCAAGGACTGCCACGGAGTCCTGACCGAGCTCGTCACCTCCAACCCCGACCAGTCAGCGGCCCATCACTGAATGGATGAGCTTGCGTTACGGCACACCACCGGCTGTGGTGTGCCGTCCGCGTCCGGCCACCCGCAGACGCGGGATGGCTGGGGCCGCTGACCGGGCCCCGCTACGCCACATCATCTGCGCGCGTGCGCGGATGATGCGGGAGCCGTTGCGGTCTGCGTGATCGACGAACCCGCAGGACCGGCACGCGAAACGGGCTTGCGACGCCCGGTTCGCCTTGTTCACGTGCCCGCACTGCGAACAGGTGCATGAGGTGTACGCCGGATCGACGTAGACCACTGGTACTCCTGCACGGCGGGCCTTGTAGGCGATGAACTCATTCAGCTGGGCAAACGCCCACGAATGCACCCTGGCCCGTTGGGGCTTCCTCAGCCGTACCCGCTCACGGATTCCGGTCAGGTTCTCCAGACCGATCCCGCGCCCGGTGCGTTCAGCCTCGGCCACGATGCGTTTGGCGATCTTGTGGTTGATGTCCCGGTTGCGCCGGGCCTCCTTGCGGCGATGGCGCTGAGCGCGCCGCTTCGCAGATTTCGTCCCCTTGCGTTGCAGCTTGGACCGCAACCTCAGGTCCCGTTCACGCAGGCGATTGAGCCGGCGCCCAGCCATGATCTCGCCGTCCGAGGTGGTCGCTACGTTGACGATCCCCAGGTCAACGCCGAGAAAGTCCACCGGATCGGCGTTCGGCTCTGCCTCGGGCACCTCGCAGGTCGCCAAGAGGAACCAAGCCCCGTCGCGCCACACCAGGTCCGACTCGCCCTTGCGGTACAGGGCAAGGGTGGCGAGCTGCTCCACACCCCCCGCGAAAGCGACGTCCTTCATGCGTCCACTGACGGTCCAGACGGAAACAGTAAGTGCTTCCATCTGCCACGACAGCATCCGATCGTCGTAGGGCTGCGCAGCAGCTGCACGAAAGAGGATCGGCTTCTCGGTCGCCAGGCGGTGCCGCTTCGAACCGGGCTTGCCCAGAGCCCCGGCACGAAGGTTCGCCTTCAGAGTCATGTATGCGTCGGACGTCTTCTTGATCACATGCTGGGCCGCCTGCGCGCCCAGTCCCCACCTGGTCTTGATCTCGGCATACGTGTGCTCGCGCAGCGCGAAGTTCCGGTGCACCCTCCGCGCGAACCCGACCCTGCTCACCCACGAAGCCGCTTGGTTGCAGGCCCGCAAAGTCGCTTCAAGGGCCTCCGCCTGCGCGGGCGTGGGCGTGGGCGTGGGCAGCAGCTTGACCTGCACCACCAGCTTCACGTCAACGACGCTACGCTCCACCGTCCACAGATGTATTCGAACACCGCAAATCTGCGCACGGGGGCCGAATGGGAATTCCCCGGGAGCCGAGACATGGGATCCCGGTAAGAGCGCACTGATGTCCCGTATCCCCGGCCGGTAGAGTGGCCATGGCTCGGCCGGGGTTCGGTGCGGAGACGGGGTCGGGGCCTGTGACCCCTGCCCCGGTATCTGACACCATTCCCCCGGGGGCGTCGTTCAGCGGGCGAGCGATGCTCATTGGGAGTGAGCTTGCGACCAGGGGACGGATGGGACCGCGCTGTGCGGGGCTACGAAAGCCAGGAGAGCCATCAGGCCGAGGCCGACCATCTCTCGCGCTTCGAGGCCGAGATGGAGCGGCTGAAGAAGGAGCGCGGGAAGGCCGTACAGCACGCTGAGGACCTGGGATACCAGGTCGAGGTGCTGCGGGCCAAGCTCCACGAGGTGCGCCGTTCTCTGGCGTCCCGGCCCGCCTACGACGGCGCGGACATGGGGTACCAGGCGGAGCAGCTGCTCCGCAATGCCCAGATCCAGGCCGACCAGATGCGCTCCGACGCCGAGCGCGAGCTGCGCGACGCCCGGGCGCAGACCCAGCGCATCCTCCAGGAGCACGCCGAGCACCAGGCGCGCCTCCAGGCGGAGCTGCACGCCGAGGCCGTCAACCGGCGCCAGCGCCTGGACCAGGAGCTGGGCGAGCGCCGGCAGACCGTCGAGGCGCACGTCAACGAGAACGTGGCCTGGGCCGAGCAGCTGCGCGCCCGTACGGAGTCCCAGGCGCGCCGGCTCATGGAGGAGTCCCGCGCCGAGGCCGAGCAGTCCCTGAACGCCGCCCGCGCCGAGGCCGCCCGGGTCGCCGAGGAGACCCGGCGCCGGATCGCCGCCGACGCGGAGGCCGCCCGTACCGAGGCCGAGTCCACCCTGCTGCGCGCCCGCAAGGAGGCCGAGCGGCTGCTGACCGCCGCCTCCGCGCAGGCCCAGGAGGCCACCGAGCACGCGGAGCGGCTGCGCTCCACCACCTCCGCCGAGGCGGAGCAGACCCGGCAGCAGACCCTCGACCTCGGCCGCGTCGCCGAGCAGCGGGTCCAGGAGGCCGACGGAGCCCTGCGCGAGGCGCGCGGCGCCGCCGAGAAGGTCCTCGCGGAGGCCAAGGAGAGCGCCGCCCGACAGCTCGCCTCGGCGGAGTCCGTGAACGAGCAGCGCACCCGTACCGCCAAGGAGCAGGTGGCGCGGCTGGTCGGCGAGGCGACCAAGGAGGCCGAGGCCCTCAAGGCGGAGGCCGAGCAGTCGCTGGCCGACGCCCGCGCCGAGGCCGAGCGGCTGCGCACCGAGGCCGGCGAGCAGGCCCGTACGGCCGCGGCCGAGGACACCGCGGCGCAGCTGGCGAAGGCGGCCCGCACCGCCGAGGACGTGCTGAACAAGGCCTCGGAGGACGCCCGGGCCACCACGAAGGCCGCGTCCGACGAGGCCGAGCGGATCCGCCGCGAGGCCGAGGCGGAGGCGGAGCGGCTGCGCGCCCAGGCGGCGGCGACGGCCGACGAGCTCAAGGGCGCGGCGAAGGACGACACCGAGGAGTACCGGGCCCGTACGGTCGAACTCCAGGAGGAGGCCCGGCGGCTGCGCGGGGAGGCCGAGCAGCTGCGCGCCGAGGCCGTCGCCGAGGGCGAGCGGATCCGCGGCGAGGCCCGCCGCGAGGCGGTCCAGCAGATCGAGGAGGCGGCCAAGACCGCCGAGGAGCTCCTCGGCAAGGCCAAGGCCGACGCGGACGAGCTGCGCGGCGGGGCCAGCGCCGAGAGCGAGCGGGTCCGCGCCGAGGCCGTGGAGCGGGCCACCACCCTGCGCCGGCAGGCCGAGGAGACCCTGGAGCGCACCCGCGCCGAGGCGGAGCGGCTGCGCGCCGACGCCGAGGAGCAGGCGGAGGCCGTACGGGCCGAGGCCGACGCGGCGGCGCTGGCCCGGCGCGAGGAGACCGAGCAGGCGCTGGCCGCCAAGCGCGCGGAGGCCGACGAGGAACTCGTACGCCTGCACACGGACGCCGAGAGCCGGCTGACCACGGCCGAGCAGACGCTGCGCGACGCCCGGTCGGCGGCCGAGAACATCCGCCGGGAGACCGGCGAGGAGACCGACCGGCTGCGCGCCGAGTCGGCGGAGCGGATCCGTACCCTCCAGACGCAGGCGGAGGCGGAGGCCGACCAGCTGCGCACCGACGCGGCCCAGGACTCCGGCCGGGTGCGCGCGGAGGCCGAGCAGGTCGCGGTGCGGCTGCGCGGCGAGGCCGAGGCCGAGGCGGAGCGGGTGCGCTCCGAGGCCCAGGAGACCGCGGACCGGCTGCGCGCCGAGGCGAAGGCGGCGGCCGAGCGGGTCGCCGAGGAGGCCGCGGAGGCGCTGGCCGCCGCGCAGGAGGAGGCCGCCCGGCGGCGCCGGGAGTCCGAGGAGACCCTGGCGTCGGCGCGGACGGACGCCGACAACGAGCGGGCGCAGGCCCGCGAGCAGAGCGAGGAGCTGCTGGCCGCGGCCCGCAAGCGCTCGGAGGAGGCCCAGGCCGAGGCGGCCCGGCTGACCGAGGAGGCCGAGCGGCGCGCCTCGGAGCTGGTGTCGGCGGCGGAGGCCACCGCCCAGCAGGTACGGGACTCCGTGGCGGGTCTGCACGAGCAGGCCGAGGAGGAGGTCGCCGGACTGCGCAGCGCGGCCGAGCACGCGGCGCAGCGCACCCGGACCGAGGCCGAGGAGGAGGCCGAGCGGGTCCGCGCCGACGCGTACGAGGAGCGGGAGCGGGCCACCGAGGACGCGAACCGGATCCGCAGCGAGGCGCGGGCCGAGACGGACGCGGCGAAGGCGCTGGCCGAGCGTACGGTCGGCGACGCGATCGCCGAGGCGGAGCAGCTGCGCAGCGACACGGCGGAGTACGCGCAGCGGGTGCGTACGGAGGCCACGGACGCGCTGGCGGCTTCGGAGCGGGACGCGGCCCGTACCCGGGCGGATGCCCGGGACGACGCGAACCGGATCCGCGGCGAGGCGGCGGCCGCGGCCGACGCCACCCGCGCGGAGGCCGCGGGCGCCCTGGACGAGGCCCGCGCCGAGGGCAACCGGCTGCGCACCGAGGCGGCCGAGCAGGCGGACCGGCTCATCACGGAGGCCGCGGCGGAAGCCGAGCGGCTCACCGAGGAGACCGCGGCCGCGAACGCGGCGACGGTCGGCGAGGCCGAGGCCGCCGCGGAGGCACTGCGCGCGAAGGCGGAGCGTCTGACGGCCCAGGCGGCCGAGACCCTGGTGGCGGCCGAGCGGGACGCGACGCGCGTGCTGGTCGACGCCCGCAACGAGGGCGACCGGCTGGTCGACGAGACCCGCGCGGCCAACGAGGCCACGGTCGGCGAGGCCGCGGCGGAGGCGGACCGGCTGCGCGCGGAGGCCGCGCAGGCACTGGACGAGGCCCGTGCGGAGGGCGGCCGGATCATCGGCGAGGCCACCGCGGAGGCGGAGCGCGTCACGGCCGCGGCGAGCGAAACGCTGGCGAGCGCCGAGCAGGAGTCCGCGAGGACGCTCGACGAGGCCCGCGAGGAGGCGAACAAGCGCCGCAGCGAGGCCGCGGAGCAGGTGGACCGGCTCATCACCGAGGCCGCGGCGGAGGCCGACCGGCTCACCGCCGAGACCGCGGCGGAGGCGGACCGGCTCACGGCGCAGACCCGCAAGGACAACGAGCGCACGGTCGGCGAGGCGGCGAACGAGGCGGAGCGGCTGCGCGCGGAGGCGTCGGAGGCGCTGTCCTCGGCGCAGGAGCACGCGACGCGTACCCGCTCGGAGGCCGAGCGGGTCAAGGCGGAGGCCGCGGGCGCGGCCGAGCGCGTGCGCGCGGAGGCCCGTACGGAGACCGAGCGGCTGCTGGACGAGGCGCGCGAGGAGGCCAACAAGCGCCGGACCGAGGCCGCCGAGCAGGTGGACCGGCTCATCACGGAGGCTTCGTCGGAGGCCGAGAAGCTCACCGCGGAGGCGCAGAAGCAGGCGCTGGCATCCACGACGGCGGCCGAGGAGCAGGCCGACGCGATGGTGGACGCGGCCCGCAAGGAGGCCGCGCGGATCACCTCGGAGGCGACCGTCGAGGGCAACTCCCTGGTGGAGAAGGCCCGTACGGACGCGGACGAGCTGCTGGTCGGGGCGCGTACGGACGCGTCGGCCATAAGGGAGCGGGCGGAGGAGCTGCGCGGCCGGGTCGAGGCCGAGGTCGAGGAGCTGCACGAGCGGGCCCGCAGGGAGTCGGCCGAGCAGATGAAGTCGGCCGGCGAGCGCGTGGACAAGCTGGTGCGCGCGGCGACCGAGCAGAGCGTCGAGGCCGAGGCGAAGGCCAAGGAGCTGGTGTCGGACGCGAGCAGCGAGGCGAGCAAGGTGCGCATCGCGGCGGTCCGCAAGGCCGAGGCGCTGCTCAAGGAGGCCGAGCAGAAGAAGGCGGAGCTGGCGCGGGAGGCCGAGAAGGCGCTCGCCGATGCGAAGGCGGAGGCCGAACGGCTCGTCGACGAGGGCCGCCGTGAGCTGGAGGTCCTGGTGCGCCGGCGCGAGGACATTCAGGCGGAGATCTCCCGTGTCCAGGACGTTCTTGAGGCGTTGGAATCATTCGAGGCGCCTTCGGGTGGCGGAAAGCCCGGGATCGGCGGCCAGGGCGCGGGGGGCGTGAAGGCCGGTGCGGCGGCGGGTTCAACTCGTTCGGGTGGCAAGTCGTCAGAGGGCTAGTCGGTGCACAGGACGTGTGCTCCTGATGGAGGTTCAGGCGAACGAGTGACAAGCAATCCGTCGCCTTGCCACTCAAAAGGGGTGTCATTGTCCAGATCAAACGTGGATTGACTCGATGACACGCCGCTCGGGCGCCTAGGATTCCCCTTAACACCTCACGTAGCACCTCATCGGTCTCATTCGACAGGAACCCCATGAGCGACACTTCCTCCCCCTTCGGCTTCGAGCTCGTGCGGCGTGGTTACGACCGCGGTCAGGTGGACGACCGCATTACCAAGCTGGTCTCCGACCGCGACAGCGCCCTTGGACGTATCAACTCTCTGGAAAAGCGGATCGAGGAGCTGCACCTCGAGACGCAGAACGCCCAGGCCCAGGTGAACGACGCCGAGCCGTCGTACGCCGGCCTCGGCGCCCGGGTCGAGAAGATCCTGCGGCTGGCCGAGGAGGAGGCGAAGGACCTGCGCGAGGAGGCCCGTCGCGCGGCCGAGCAGCACCGTGAGCTGGCCGAGTCGGCTGCCCAGCAGGTGCGCAACGACGCCGAGTCGTTCGCCGCCGACCGCAAGTCGAAGGCGGAGGACGAGGGCGTCCGCATCGTCGAGAAGGCCAAGGGCGACGCCTCCACCCTGCGCGCCGAGGCCCAGAAGGACGCGGCCTCCAAGCGCGAGGAGGCCGACGCGCTGTTCGAGGAGACCCGCGCCAAGGCCGCCCAGGCCGCCGCGGACTTCGAGACGAACCTGGCCAAGCGCCGCGAGCAGTCGGAGCGCGACCTGGCCTCGCGTCAGGCCAAGGCCGAGAAGCGCCTCGCGGAGATCGAGCACCGGGCGGAGCAGCTGCGCCTGGAGGCCGAGAAGCTCCGTACGGACGCGGAGCGCCGGGCCCGGCAGACCGTGGAGACCGCACAGCGCCAGGCCGAGGACATCGTGGCCGACGCCAACGCCAAGGCGGACCGTATCCGCAGCGAGTCGGAGCGCGAGCTGGCGGCGCTCACCAACCGCCGCGACTCCATCAACGCGCAACTGACCAACGTCCGCGAGATGCTGGCGACGCTGACCGGTGCGGCGGTCGCGGCCGCCAACCCGATCGTCGACGACGAGCCGGTCACCCGCGGCGTCCCGGCGCAGCAGAGCCGCTAGCCGGACCGCCGGGAGCCGCTCGCACCCGCGAGCTCCGTTCGAGGGCCGTATGTCACCTGTTTGAGGTGGCGTACGGCCCTTCGGCGCTCTAGCGTGGCCCGCATGATCGAGCTTGAGGGCCTTACCAAACGATTCGGCGCGAAGACCGCCGTGGACAACCTCAGCTTCCAGGTCAGACCGGGGGTGGTGACCGGCTTCCTCGGCCCCAACGGGGCGGGCAAGTCGACGACCATGCGCATGATGCTCGACCTCGACAATCCGACCAGCGGTACGGTCCGGATCGACGGGAAGCACTACCGGGACCTGCCGGAGCCACTGAAGTACATCGGAGCGCTGCTCGACGCCAAGTCCATGCACGGTGGACGCAGCGCCTACAACAACCTGCTCTGCCTCGCGGAGTCGAACCGGATCCCGAAGCACCGGGTCGGGGAGGTCCTGGACCTGGTCGGGCTGACGCCCGTCGCGAAGAAGAAGTCCAAAGGATTTTCCCTGGGGATGGGCCAGCGGCTGGGAATCGCCTCCGCGCTGCTCGGTGATCCGGAAATCCTGATGTTCGACGAACCCGTCAATGGTCTGGACCCCGAGGGAATTCTCTGGATCAGGAATTTGATGAAGGCGCTGGCGGCGGAGGGTCGGACGATCTTCGTCTCCTCCCACCTGATGAGCGAAATGGCGCTGACCGCAGACCATTTGGTTGTCATCGGGCAGGGAAAGCTGCTGGCAGACCTGTCGATGGCCGATTTCATCCACCAGAACTCGCGCAGCTACGTCCGGCTGCGCTCGCCCCAGCAAGAGCGGCTCAAGGACGTCCTGCACGAGGCGGGCATCGACGCCATCAGCGTCCCGGCCACCGGTGCGCTGGAGATCGACGGCGTCGGCCCGGAGCGGCTCGGCGAGCTGGCGGCCCAGCACCAGATCGTGCTGCACGAACTCAGCCCGCAACGGGCTTCACTGGAGGAAGCGTTCATGCGCATGACGGCGGACTCCGTCGAGTACCACGCCCACGCGCCGGGCCTGCCGGGTGCCACGGGCACCCCGGGCATCCCGCCGGGCATGGCCGCCGACAACCCGGCCCGGCCGGCCGACGTCCCCGCCTGGGGCGCCGGCTCCGGCTTCGACGCGCAGCGCAAGGGCGGCGAGTGACCATGTCGTCCTTCCCCGCCGTCCTCAAGTCCGAGTGGACCAAGATCCGTACGGTCGCCTCCACGATCTGGACCCTGGCCGCAGCCCTCTTCGTCACGGTCGGCATCAGTGCCGCCCTGTGCGCGCTCGTGAACAGCACCTTCCAGGACATGCCGCCCGAGGAGCGGGCCACCTTCGACCCGACCCTGACCAGCTTCGCCGGGATGACCCTCGGCCAGCTCGCCATGATCGTCTTCGGTGTGCTGGTCGTCGGCAGCGAGTACAGCTCGGGCATGATCCGCACCTCGCTGGCCGCCGTGCCGCGGCGCGGCAGCTTCCTCGTCGGCAAGCTGCTCGTGGCGACCGGCCTCGCGCTGATCGTCGGCCTGGTCACGAGCTTCCTGTCCTTCTTCATCGGACAGGCCATCCTGGGCGACCGCAGCATCGCCATCGACGCCCCGAACGTCCTGCGCGCGGTGATCGGCGCCGGCCTCTACATGGCGATGATCGCCCTGTTCTCCATGGGCGTCGCCGCGATGCTGCGCAGCTCGATGCTCTCGCTCGGCATCCTGATGCCGTTCTTCTTCCTGGTCTCGAACATCCTCGGCCTGGTCGAGGCGACCCGGAAGGTCGCCCAGTACTTCCCGGACCAGGCCGGATCCATGATCATGCAGGTCGTCCCCGGGGCCATGGGCAGCGAACCGCCGCCGTACGGCCCGTGGGGCGGCTTCGGGATCATGGCCCTGTGGACCCTGGCGGCGGTACTCGGGGGCTACCTCGTCCTCCGCAAGAGGGACGCCTGACCTCCTGCCCGCGTACTACGGGTGATCCCCGGGTCGGTCTCAGGGGCGGCTCAGGGATCGGCCCGGGACGGAACCGCGGAGGACTCGATATCCTCTTAATCCTTACGCGGGCGAGAGTCGTCCCGGCCTGGTAAGGGGCAGCAAGATGATCGAGGCAGTCGGCCTGACCAAGCGCTTCGGCGCCAAGACCGCCGTCGACCAGCTGTCGTTCCAGGTCAGGCCGGGTCACGTGACCGGTTTCCTGGGGCCGAACGGCTCGGGGAAATCCACCACGATGCGCATGATCGTCGGCCTGGACCGGCCCACGGCCGGTCATGTCACGATCAACGGCAGCCCCTTCCGGGAACTGCCGAACGCCCAGCGGCACGTCGGGGCCCTGCTCGACGCCAAGGCCATGCACGGCGGCCGCCGGGCCCGCACGCACCTGCTGTCCATCGCCCAGCTCTCCGGGATCCCGGAGAAGCGGGTAGACGAGGTGCTGGCCGTGGTCGGCCTCCAGGACGTCGCCCGGCAGCGTACGAAGGGCTTCTCGCTCGGCATGGGCCAGCGGCTCGGCATCGCCACCGCCCTGCTCGGGGATCCGCAGGTGCTGCTGTTCGACGAGCCGGTCAACGGGCTGGACCCCGAGGGCATCCTCTGGGTCCGCAACCTGATGCGCCGGCTCGCCTCCGAGGGCCGCACCGTCCTCGTCTCCTCGCACCTGATGAGCGAGATGGCGCTGACCGCCGACCACCTGATCGTGATCGGCCGGGGGCGGCTGCTGGCCGACATGGGCACGCAGGAGTTCATCACGCACAACTCGGCCGGATTCGCTCGGGTGCGTGCGGCCGACACCGATCGCCGTGGCCGGGACACGCTGGGTACGGAGCTCACCAAGGCGGGCGGACGCGTCCTCCAGGAGCCCGACGGAGCACTGCGCGTGACCGGCCTGGAGCTCCCCCGCATCTCGGACCTCGCGCACGAGGCCGGCGTACGGCTGTGGGAGCTGTCACCGCACCGGGCCTCGCTGGAGGAGGCGTACATGCGGATGACCCAGTCCTCGCTGGAGTACACCTCCACCGATGACCCGCGGGCCGAGCTGTGGGAGCCCGAGCCGCTGACCGTACCGGCTTGGGAGGACGAGACGGCCGCCCCCGAGGTCCCGCGGGCGGGCTTCTTCGCGCCGCCTCCGCCCGAGGAGGGCGGCCGGCCCTTCCTGATGCCCAGCGACCCCGGCGCGCTCGCGCGGGCCGCCCGGAACACCGCCGCAGACAGCCACGAGGACTCCCGATGACCGCCCCCACGCCCACCGGCGCCACGCCCAGCGGCGCGACGACCACCGCGCAGGAGCGGCCGCGGGACTACAGCTCGCCGCTGCCGACCCCGCGGCCGCACCTGGGGCACGCGCTGGCCTCGGAGTGGACCAAGATGGTCTCGGTCCGCTCCACGCTGTGGACGCTCGGCTCCTTCGTCCTGACCGTCGTCGGCATCGGACTGCTGTTCGTCGCCCAGACCAGCTCCCCGGACTACGTGCAGATCTCCTACACCACCCCGGCCCTGTTCGGCCTGCTCGTCGGGCAGATCGCGATGATGGTCCTCGGCGTGCTGACGATCACCTCGGAACACGCCAGCGGGCTCGTGCGGACCACCTTCACCGCCGCCCCAGAGCGGCACCGGGTGCTCACCGCGAAGTACCTCGTCTTCGGCATCACGGCCTTCGTCACCACCGTCGGCTCGGTGTTCCTGGTCGGCATCGCCGCGGCCCTGGTGCACGGCGGCTCCGGCGCCGGGGTGCACCGGCTCAGCGAGTGGTCCGGCTCGCTGCTGGGCTGTTTCTACGTCACCCTGCTCGGGCTGCTCGCCCTGTCCGTCGGAGCGCTCGTACGGCATTCCGCCGGGGCCATCGCCGTGATGCTGGGCGTCGTCACCCTGCCGCCGGTGATAGGCGCGATGCTCAGCTACTGGGAGGCGTCCGAGCCCCTGGGCCGGGCGATCGTCGAGCACAACGTGCCGGCGGCGCTGATCCAGCTGTTCGGGATGCAGGAGGGCCCCACGGGCGGGCCGATGCCCAGCATCGTCTCGCACATGGTGATCATCCTGCTCGTCACCGGCGGCGCGGTGACCGCCTCGTACATGACGGTCGCCCGCCGGGACGTCTAGTGCGCCGGCCGGCCGTCCAGTACTTCGGCGTCTAGTACTTCGGCGCGTTGCGGGACCGCTGCACCTTCGAGGTGCGGCGGTCCTTCGCGTTCCAGCAGGCCTTGTGCCAGTGCCGGCGGTCGTCCACGCCGCCGTACTCCGGCCAGGCCACCAGGTGCGGGGTGCCGGAGGGGATCTCCTGGTCGCAGCCCGGGCAGCGGTAGCGCTTGCCCGCCGCGCTCGCGCCCGCGACGTGCCGGACCTTCCACTGCTCGCCCTGGTACTCCTCGGTGCGCTCCAGCCCGTAGCGGTCGAAGCCGGTGCTGGGGCGTTCGTCCGGAGTCTCGCCGCCCCTGGGGCGGTTGTGGCGCGGTGACACGTATACCTCACGGAAGGGCGGACGGCAGTGACTTTCTCCCAGACTACGCGCAGCGAGGCCGGGTACCCGCAGGGTGTCTGAGGAAGGGGCGGCCCACCGCAGGGGAGCCGCCGGGCACCCGAACGGGAATCGCCCGACAATCCCAATAACTTTCCTGTCAGCCCGTGCCTTTGGCACGTGTCAGACGTTGTTGCCATAGGAAGAACCGGTCCACCTGGGGAGGCCGCGTCAGCCGCGAGGAGGGTAAAGGCGATGCGCGTAGGAGCGTTTGTACTGGCGGCCCAGTTCCCGGGTCAGGGACAGGGAGAGGCACTGCACCGGGCGGTGCGGACCGCCGAGGTGGCCGAACAGGCCGGGCTCGACTCGGTCTGGCTCGCCGAGCACCACTTCGTCCCGTACGGGGTCTGCCCCTCGGCGGTGACGCTGGCGGCCCTGCTGCTGGGCCGCACCAGGCGGCTGCGGGTGGGCACGGCGGTCAGCGTGCTGCCGAGCACGCACCCGGTGGCCCTCGGCGAGCAGGCGGCCCTGCTGCACCTGACCTCGGGCGGGCGGTTCAGCCTCGGTGTGGGCCGGGGCGGGCCGTGGGTCGACCTGGAGGTGTTCGGGGGCGGCCTGGACGCGTACGAGAACGGCTTCCCGGAGGCCCTGGACCTGCTGCGCCGCTGGCTGACGGAGGCGCGGGTGGGGTCCGCGGGCGAGCGGTTCGGCTTCCGCGAGGTGGCCGTCGTACCGCGCCCCGCGGAGACCCTGGACGGGGACGCGGCGGGCCCGGAGGTGATCGTGGCCTGCACCTCGCCCTCGTCGGTACGGATGGCCGCGCGGCGGGGGCTGCCCATGCTGCTCGGCATGCACTGCGGGGACGAGGACAAGGCCGGCATGGTCGCGCTGTGGCGGTCCTCGGCGCTGGCGGCGGGCCACTCCCCCGAGTACGTCGCCGCCGCGGGCCACGTCTCGGCCGGGGTCTGCCAGCTGGCGGACCGTACGGCGGACGCCCGCGAGACGCTGCTGAAGGCACTGCCGGGCTGGCTCAAGCAGGGTCTGGACGCGCACGTGACCGTGGACGGCCGGGTACGCGCGATGCGGGACCCGGTCGCGTACACGGAACTCCTGTGCGACCTGCACCCGGTGGGCACCCCGGAACTGGCGCTGGACCGGCTGGCGGCCACCTCCGAGCGGACCGGCATCACGCGCTTCGCCCTCCTGACGGAGGGCTCGGGCGATCTCGCCGCGACGGAGGAGAACGTACGGCGCCTCGGCGTCGAAGTCCTGCCCCGTCTCGGCTGAGACCTACCGTCCGGCGGTGCCGGGTGCCGTCCGGCCCGATCGACCGGACAGCACTCTTAGCAGTCCCGCAGCTCGGGCGACTGGTTGAGCAGCTGACCACGGATCGAAGTGAACTTGGCCAGCCGGTCGTCCACCGAGGAGTCCAGCGGGAACACCGCTACCCGGTGACAGTTCTGGAACGCCAGGCGCACTCCGAAGTGCCGCTGCAGAGCACCGCGTATCGCATCGCTCGCGAGAGCGCGCAGCAGCTGCCCGCGCGCCTGCTCGTCGGGCGGCGGCGTCTGGTTGTCGGCGAACTGTCCGCCGTCCACCTTCAACTGGGCCACCAGCGAGCTGATCATCTCCCATGCGTAAGGCAGGGAGGTCCGGACGCAGTCGACGAAAGCGGCTTCATCGACCTCGCCTCGCTCGGCCTGTTCGAGTAGGGCCGGTGAGACGTCGAGCGACATGGGTTCTCCTCTCGTGACCCCGGCCGTTTGGGTTGCCGGAGTCTGACGGGCAGGGAAGGAGGCCGCGACGCAGCGTGCACGCTCCGCAACCTCCCGCTCACCACGGTAGGCGCCCCATGGGTGACGCACCAGGAGAATGCGCATACAACGCGCCATCGGCGAAGGGGGCTTTCAGGGGCGAATCGCGTGGAGCGCCGTCCGTCGAGTAGCGTTGCCGACCATGCGTCTCGTCATTGCCCGCTGCTCCGTCGACTACGCGGGCCGGCTCACCGCCCATCTGCCCTCGGCACCCCGTCTGATCCTCGTGAAGGCCGACGGCAGTGTCTCGATCCACGCGGACGACCGGGCGTACAAACCGCTCAACTGGATGTCGCCCCCGTGCACCCTCAAAGAGGGGAGCGGTGACGGCGCCGGTGTGTGGACCGTCGTCAACAAGGCGGGTGAGAAGCTCATCATCACCATGGAGGAAGTCCTCCACGACTCCTCCCACGAGCTCGGCACCGACCCGGGGCTCATCAAGGACGGCGTGGAAGCACACCTCCAGGAGCTCCTCGCGGACCGCATCGAAACGCTGGGCGAGGGCTACACGCTGATCCGCCGCGAGTACATGACGGCGATCGGGCCGGTGGACATCCTGTGCCGCGACGCCTCCGGCGCGACGGTGGCCGTGGAGATCAAGCGGCGCGGCGAGATCGACGGCGTCGAGCAGCTGACCCGCTACCTGGAGCTGCTCAACCGCGACCCGCACCTGGCCCCGGTCCGCGGTGTCTTCGCGGCCCAGGAGATCAAGCCGCAGGCCAAGGTGCTGGCGACGGACCGCGGGATGGACTGCGTGGTCCTGGACTACAACGCGATGCGCGGCATCGAGGACGACAAGCTGCGGCTGTTCTGACCCGCCGCGCCGCCCCGCGCCCTCCCCCTCACGATGGCTCCGTCCCCCGGGACGGAGCCATCGGCGTTCAGGGGCCGGTGGCGGTGGCCGACGCCGTGCCCGTACCCGTGCCCGCGGTGGCCGTCGGAGTCGGCTGGGCGGTCTCCGTCGGCGACGGCGAGGGGGACGGATCCGCCGTGGTCGGCGTCGGCGAGACCGGCGAGGAGGCCGGGGGCTGCGGCGGGGTGGACTGCGGGCGGCGCGAGGGCGTACGGGACGGGGTGCGGCCCGGGGTCGCGGCGGCGCTCTCCCCCGGGGCGGTGGACTGCGACGGCGGGGCCGCCGGGTCGGAGGGCTCGGTAGCAGGATCGTTCCCGCTGGCCGCCGGCACCACCGGCTGGGTCGCCGACCGGGTCGGGGTGACCGACACCGCCGGGGTCTGCGTCGCGGGCGGGGCCGAGGAGTCGGAGGAGCTGAGCGCGAGGCTCACCGCCGTGCCGAGCGCGACCACGGTGAGCGCGCCGGCCCCGGCCAGCAGCACCCGGCGCCGGCGGGCGGCCCCCTCGTCGGGAGCCGGTGCGGCGGCGGGCCGGGGGGCCGCGACGGGCTCGGGCTTCGGCGATATCGGGAAGGCGTCCTCGAACACCTCGGACAGGGTCGAGGGCGTCTCCTGACGCCGGATCACGGGCACCACCGGGGACACCCGCGTCACGGCCTCGGAGGACACGGCCCCGGGCACACCGGGAACCGCCATGCCCTTGGTCGCCCCCAGGCCACCGCCGCCCCCCGGCCCGGTCCCGGTCCCCACACCAGGCCCGCCGAGCCCGGCCCCCGAGGCCGGCCCGGCCCCCGCGAACGCCCCTCGCCCGGCCCCGGTGCCACTACCCGCGCCGGGCCCGGTCCCAGCGCCCAAGCCGGTCCCCGCGGCCAGGCCGCTGCCCGCGCCCGTGCCGTTCCCGGCGGACCCGTCACGCCCGGCACCCACGCCGCTCCCGGCGCCCAGGCCGGACCCGGCACCCGTGCCAGTCCCCGAACCCAGACCGCTGCCCGCACCCAGGCCGGACCCGGCGCCCACGCCGATCCCCGCGCCCAGGCCGGAGCCCGCGCCCGTGCCGGTCAGTGCGGACGGGCCCGTCTTGGCGGCGGGGCCGGCGGGGCCCGCAGGGGCGGCGGGCGCGGGGGTGGCCGGGGGTGTGCCGGGGCCCGAGGCCGCGGGCAGGATCGCGGTGTCCGCCTCCGCCGTCGCGGCCGGCGGCTCCAGCCGCAGCGGCGGCGACACCGCCACCCCCGCGGCCTCCTGGTCCACGACCAGCGCCAGCGCCCTGCGGCCCGCCACGGTGCCCCGCTTGTCGGCCAGCGCCCCGCGCAGCCCGATCGAGGTCTCCAGCTCGGCCCGCGCCCGGTCCAGGCGGCCCTCGCACAGGGCGAGCACGCCGAGTTCGTGGTGGAAGTACGCCTGCTCGGCGACCTCGCCCGCCTTGCGCGCGGCCTCGGCGCCCGAGCGCAGCACCCGCTCCCACGCCTCCCAGTGCAGCGAGGCCGCGAACGCCGGGGCCGCCGTGCGCGCCAGCAGCACGGCCGCCACCACGTCCGCGCCGGACAGCGCGCACAGCACCGCGTCGGCCTCGGCCGCGACCCGCTCCGGTGTCACCGACGAGTGCCCGGTCCACCAGGCGTAGTGCCGGGCGGCCGTACGGGCCTCCTCGGCCGCCGTGTCCCCGTACCCGACCTCCTCCAGCTGCCGGGCGACGCCCGCGGCCAGCCGGTAGCGCGTGCCGACCGGGGTGATCAGCCCGCACTCCAGCAGTTCCGCCACCGCCGAGTCGGCGTGGGTGTCCCCCACCAGCGCCGGCAGGTGCGCGTGGTGCGGCAGCTCCCCGCCCAGCGCGCAAGCGATCCGCAGGGCGGCGCGGGCCGACTCGCTGACCCGGGAGGCCAGCAGCTCCGCGGGGGCCGCGCCCTCGGCGAGCGTCGGCAGCGGCACCTCCACGGCCTCGCGGGGGCGCTCGTCGAAGACGCCGGGCTCTTCCTCGTCGTCGTCCTCGGGGGTGCGGTTGAGCTCGTCGCGCTGCCGCAGCATCGCCGCGGCCTGTACGAAGCGCAGCGGGAGCCCTTCGGAGGCGAACCGCAGGTCGGTCGCCCAGGCGGTCTCCGCGTCGGTCAGCGGCCTGCCCAGGCCCGTCTCCAGCAGCTCCAGGCAGTCGGCCTTGCCCAGTCCGGCGAGGAAGACCTCCTCGAGGTGCGAGTCGTCCGAGGGCGACCGGGTGTCGGGGGTCGCGGCCAGCAGGTAGGCGCACTCGGGGGTGGCGTGCAGCAGCTCGTCGAGGGCGGGCCCGCCCATCTCCAGGTCGTCGAGGAGGACGATGGCGCCGATGTCCCGTACGCGGGCCAGGAGTTCGATCCGGTCGGGCCGTCTGCCCGGGGCCTCGTACACGGCCGCGTACAGCGCGTGGAGCAGCTCGCCGGGCTGCTGGTGTCCGTGGCCGGAGAGGCGTACGACTCCGTCGGGGGCGAGGCCGGCGCAGCGGGCGGCGACCGCGTCCAGCAGGGCGGTGCGGCCGGAGCCCGAGGGTCCGGTCAGCCGTACGGAGCGGCCCCGGCCCAGCAGCCGTACGAGCCGCTCCCGCTCCTCGTCGCGCTCCAGCAGCGGCCGGGCGGGGGCGGGGACGCCGGGCAGGACGGGCGGGCGGGCGGCGGCGTCGCGGGCGGCGCGGGCGGCCGCGTCGCGCTTGGCGGGGCGGCCGGGGCGGGTGCCGGGCCGGAGCGGCTCGATCTCGCTGCCGTCGACCGGGTTGACGGTGAGCGTGAAGTCGCCGGCGGTGAGCGTGACGACCCGGGCGGGCGCCGTGGGCGCGGGCGGGGATCCGGGTATCGCGGGCAGCGCGGCGGCGCCCCCGGGCTGCTCTTCCGGATGGGCCTGCCGCTGTATGTGGTCCATGACCATGTCCCCCGATCGCGCCGTGCGCCTCGCCGCCGTACCGCCCGGCCTTCGCACACGCCGCTGTCGCTACTGGTCCGGTTTCCGCCCGAACCCTAGACGGTGGCCGGTCGTGCGGGGAACCGTGGGGGTGCCATCACCACCGGACCGTTACGTTTCAGCAGGAAAACGGAACGCTTAGTTCACGCGCGGGGCAGGGACTCCGCTTCCAGCCCGCCCTCGATCGAGAGGATCCGGTGCAGACGGGTGGCCACGAGCAGCCGCTGCATCTGGGGCGGCACCCCGCGCAGCACGAGGCGCCGTCCGGTCCGGCCGGCCCTGCGGTGTGCGCCCATGATCACGCCGAGGCCGGTCGCGTCCCAGGAGTCGAGCCCGGTGAGGTCGAGCACGAGGTCGCCGTGGCCGTCGTCGAGGGCGGTGTGGAGGACCGTACGGGCGTCCGCCGCGCTGCGCACGTCGAGGCGGCCCCCGACGACGAGTTCGGCGTGGTCGCCCCTGATGTGCATGTGTACTCCCGGCGGTACTGCGTACGTGTGGTCCGACTGGTCCGTGGTCGGCAACTCTCACTGCAACTGACTGCCGCACGGGCAGGGAAGTTGCCGACCGTGAGCGAACCGATACCTAATTCACCCCGAGGGGTGAAGGCATTCGAACAAAGGTGCTCGGTGGCAGGGCCTTGCGGCCCGACGCGTCAGTGCTTGTAGAAGCCCTGGCCGCTCTTGCGGCCGATGTCCCCGGCGTCCACCATCCGGCGCATGAGCTCCGGCGGCGCGAACTTCTCGTCCTGGGACTCGGTGTAGATGTTGCTGGTGGCGTGCAGCAGGATGTCGACGCCCGTGAGGTCGGCGGTGGCCAGCGGGCCCATCGCGTGCCCGAAGCCCAGCTTGCACGCGATGTCGATGTCCTCGGCGGAGGCCACGCCGGATTCGTACAGCTTGGCGGCCTCGACGACCAGCGCGGAGATCAGACGGGTCGTCACGAAGCCGGCGACGTCGCGGTTGACGACGATGCAGGTCTTGCCGACGGACTCGGCGAACGCGCGGGTGGCGGCCAGGGTTTCGTCGCTCGTCTTGTAGCCGCGGACGAGCTCGCAGAGCTGCATCATCGGCACGGGCGAGAAGAAGTGCGCGCCGACGACCCGCTCCGGACGCTCCGTCACGGCCGCGATCTTGGTGATCGGGATGGCGGAGGTGTTGGAGGCGAGGATGGCGTCCTCACGGACGATCTTGTCGAGGGCCCGGAAGATCTCGTGCTTGATCTCGATCTTCTCGAAGGCGGCCTCGACCACGATGTCGACGTCGGCGACGGCGTCGAGGTCGGTCGTGGTGGTGATGCGGGCGAGGGAGGCCTCGGCGTCCTCGGCCGACAGCTTGCCCTTGGAGACGAACTTGTCGTACGAGGCCTTGATCCCGTCCGTGCCCCGGGTCAGCGCGGCGTCGGTGACATCGCGCAGGACGACGTCCCAGCCCGCCTGAGCGGAGACCTGAGCGATCCCGGACCCCATCAAGCCGGCACCGATGACGGCAAGCTTCCCAGCCACTGCACACCCCACGTTCTCGAAATAGCCACGGTCTCGGAGGCCCGGCCCCGGAAGGGCCCGGTCTCACAGCCACTCCGGCGGAGACTAGCGTCCGGCCGGTGCGGTGTGACCGTGAAGTAACACGCGTCACGTCTCAGATGACGGACATCACACCGGTACGGCCCAGCAGTGCGGCGGATGCCCGCAGTTGACCCGGACTACCCTGGCGGCATGGTGAACCTCACGCGCATCTACACCCGTACCGGCGACAAGGGCACGACCGCCCTCGGCGACATGAGCCGCACGGCCAAGACCGACCTGCGCATCTCCGCATACGCCGACACCAACGAGGCAAATGCCGCGATCGGGACGGCGATCGCCCTCGGCAGCCTGCCGGCGGAGGTCGTGAAGGTCCTGGTCCGGGTACAGAACGACCTCTTCGACGTCGGCGCGGACCTGTGCACCCCGGTGGTCGAGGACCCGCAGTACCCGCCGCTGCGCGTGGAGCAGTTCTACGTCGACAAGCTGGAGGCGGACTGCGACGTCTTCAACGAGGAGCTGGAGAAGCTGCGCAGCTTCATCCTCCCCGGCGGCACCCCCGGCGCCGCCCTCCTGCACCAGGCCTGCACGGTGGTCCGGCGCGCCGAGCGCTCCACCTGGGCGGCGCTGGAGGTGCACGGAGAGGTGATGAACCCGCTGACCGCCACCTACCTGAACCGCCTGTCCGACCTCCTGTTCATCCTGGCCCGTACGGCCAACAAGGAGGTCGGGGACGTGCTGTGGGTGCCGGGCGGCGAGCGCTAGGAGACCTGGCCCGCAGGGGCCTTCTTCGGCCACACCGTGTAGGCGACGGCGATCAGCGCGTGGATGCCCACCACGCGCAGGGCGCCGTACTGCCAGGCCTGAAGCGAGCTGACGTCGCCCGCGTCGCCCACGTACCAGATGGCGGCCTGGAGGAGGCCGAGGGCGACGGCGGCCGCGATGACGGTCCGGATCCACAGCCGCCACTCGTGGGCGGCCCGCGCCTTCCCGTATCCGGCACCGGGCGGCTTGGGGCCGCCGGCCAGCCGGTACGCGGCGTGGCCGTCGAGCCACTTGATCGTGTAGTGGCCGTAGGCGACGGTGTAGCCGATGTACAGCGCGGCGAGACCGTGCTTCCAGTCCGGCGAGGCCCCGTTCTTGAGGTCGAGCGTGGTGACCACCAGCAGGACCAGCTCCATCACCGGCTCGCACAGCAGGACCGCCGCGCCGAGCCGGGGCATCTTCGCGAGGTAGCGCAGGGCCAGGCCTGCGGCCAGCAGCACCCAGAAGCCCACCTCGCAGGCGATGATCAGCGTGACGATCACGGGACTCTCCGTTCCACTCGGGACTGACGCTTCCCTTACAGGCTCCCGTCCGGTCCGGCCCGTTTCGTCGTCGCCGGTGAGGAAAGGCCGCTGCATCCTTCGATGTACCGGCAACTCGGCCTCTCCGCCGAGGTCGGCGCCGCGCGCACCCTGTTGGATGGGACCGTGACCAAGAAGAGCCTGCGCCCCCACCGCCACGACGTCCTCCTGGCCGTGGTCGGCGTGCTCTCGGGCCTGGTGATGTGGTCGCTGGGCGTCTACAGCAGCAGCCAGCGGACCTACCTGCCCGCCTGGGCCGCCCTGGTCCCCCTCGCGGTCCTGGGCGCGATGGAGCTGCTGCGCCGCTCCAGGCCGTCGGTGGCGCTGACCGTCGGCACCCTCGGGGTGATCGCCAACGAGTTCACGGTCGGCAGCCTCATCACCGTCCTGATCTTCACCGACCTGATGTACGCGGCCGTCGTGTACGGATCGCCCGCGACGGCCCGGCGGCTCCCGATCAGCACCGGCCTGGTCACGGTGGCCGTCACCATCGGCTTCCTGGCCTGGCTGCGCACCCCGCAGGCCCTGCTGATCGGCGTGGTCACCGGCCTCGTGAGCTTCGCCCCGGCGCTGACCGGAGCCACCCTGCGCAATCATCGCGAGGCCGCGGAGGCCGCCCGGCTGCGCGCCGAGCAGACCGCACTGCTGGCCGAGATGGACCGCAGCCAGGCGGTCGCCGCCGAAC
Source organism: Streptomyces sp. NPDC058525 (assembly GCF_042719495.1). Taxonomy (NCBI): domain Bacteria; kingdom Bacillati; phylum Actinomycetota; class Actinomycetes; order Kitasatosporales; family Streptomycetaceae; genus Streptomyces; species Streptomyces sp. NPDC058525. The sequence goes on along the minus strand of NZ_JBHXNP010000030.1, from coordinate 47,086 downwards.
GGGCACGGATGGCCCGGGAGCTGCACGACATGGTGGCCAACCACCTGTCCGCGATCGCCATCCACTCCACCGCCGCGCTCTCCATCGACCGGGCCGACACCAGTCGCGAGGCGCTCGGGGTGATCCGGGAGAACAGCGTGCAGGGCCTGGCCGAGATGCGGCGCCTGATCGGGCTGCTGCGGGACGCCGGAGCCGGGCAGGAGGCGGTGGCCCTGCCCACGCTGGACGGCCTGGACGCCCTGCTGGGGCAGGCCCGTACGAACGGTTCGGGGAGCGGGCTGGACTTCGTACTGCACGACGACCGGCCACCGGGGGAAGGGGCGCTGCCGGCCCCGGTGGACCTGGCCGCGTACCGGATCGTGCAGGAGTCGCTGACCAATGCCCTCAAGCACGCCGTCGCCGGCACGGTCACCGTCCGCGTGGCCCGGGCGGACGGCCTGCTGACCGTGGCGGTGGACTCCCCCTACGGGCACCGCACCGGTCCGCGGGCACCCGGCTCGGGCGCCGGGCTGATCGGCATGCGGGAGCGGGCGGAGCTGCTGGGCGGGGAGTTCTCCGCGGGGCGGACCGGCGGGACGTGGCGAGTGCGGGCGACCCTGCCCGCCGAGGAGAAGGCGGTGGAGGCATGAGCATCAAGGTGCTGGTCGCGGACGACCAGAGCGCGGTACGGGCCGGGCTGGTCCTCATCCTGCGCAGTGCGGGCGGTATCGAGGTGGTGGGCGAGGCGGCCGACGGGGAGGAGGCGGTGCGCCTGGCCCGTGAGCTGCGGCCGGACCTCGTACTGATGGACGTGCAGATGCCGAGGCTCGACGGGGTGTCCGCGACCCGGCAGGTGGTCGCGGAAGGGCTGGCCGACGTCCTGGTGCTGACCACCTTCGACCTCGACGAGTACGTCTTCGGGGCGCTGCGGGCCGGGGCGGCGGGCTTCCTGCTGAAGAACGCGGAGGCCGCGGAGCTGGTCGAGGCGGTACGGACCGTCGCGCGCGGGGAGGGCCTGATCGCCCCGGCGGTGACCCGGCGGCTGATCGCGGAGTTCGCGGCTCCGGCGCGACCGGTACGCGGCACGGTGCCGCCGGAGCGGGTGGCCGCGCTGGAGTCCCTGACCCGGCGGGAACGGGAGGTGCTGGGGGCGCTCGGCGAGGGCCTGTCGAACGCGGAGATCGCCGTCCGGCTGGAGATGGCCGAGGCGACGGTCAAGACCCACGTCAGCCGCCTGCTGGGCAAGCTCGATCTGCGCAGCCGGGTCCAAGCGGCCGTCATGGCACAGGAGTTGGGGCTGTAGCGCAGGCCCGCCGAGGGGCCGGACACAACCGGTCTGGACCTCTTGACGCTTGGTCCAGACCTTTCTACGCTCACCGCAACAACTGTGGTGAGCGTGCCATGACAAAGCGTGCTCACGGGCGGCGCAGGTCCCACCCCCATGTCGAAGTCGGCCCCACGACACGACGGACCTACGGAGGATCACCCTTGAGCACAGCATCCCCACCCCGCACCAGGCGTACCCGGTTCTTCACGCGCGTCGCGGCGGTCGTGGCCGCCCTCGCCCTGCCCGTCACCGGGCTCGTCGCGCTGGCCGGCCCCGCACAGGCCGCCACGTCCGCGACCGCGACGTACACCAAGGTGTCCGACTGGGGCACCGGCTTCGAGGGCAAGTGGACGGTGAAGAACACCGGCACCACCACGATCACCTCGTGGACCGTCGAGTGGGACTACCCGGCCGGCACCGCGGTCACCTCCGCCTGGGACGCCACCGTCACCAGCTCCGGCACCCACTGGACCGGCAAGAACGTCGGCTGGAACGGCACCCTCGCCCCCGGGGCCACCGCCAGCTTCGGCTTCAACGGCACCGGCGGCGGCTCCCCCAGCGGCTGCAAGATCAACGGCGCCTCCTGTGACGGCACCACCCAGCCCGGCGACGCTCCCCCCTCGTCCCCGGGCGCCCCTTCCGCCTCCAACATCACCGAGACCTCGCTCACCCTGAGCTGGGGCGCCGCCACCGACGACAAGGGCGTCAAGAACTACGACGTCTACCGCGACGGCGTCAAGATCGCCACGGTCACCGGCACCACCTACGCCCAGACGGGCCTCACCAAGGGCACCACGTACAGCTACCACGTGGTCGCGCGCGACACGATCGACCAGACCGGCGCCTCGTCCGTCACCGTGTCGTTCACGACGTCCGGCGGCACCCTGCCCCCGGACCCGGGCGGCAAGGTCAAGCTCGGCTACTTCACCGAGTGGGGCATCTACGGCCGCAACTACCACGTGAAGAACCTGGTCACCTCCGGTTCGGCCAGCAAGATCACCCACATCAACTACGCCTTCGGCAACGTCCAGAACGGCCAGTGCACCATCGGTGACGCCTACGCCGACTACGACAAGGCCTACACCGCCGACCAGAGCGTCGACGGCGTGGCCGACACCTGGGACCAGCCGCTGCGCGGCAACTTCAACCAGCTGCGCAAGCTGAAGAAGGCCTACCCGCACATCAAGATCCTGTGGTCCTTCGGCGGCTGGACCTGGTCCGGCGGGTTCCCGCAGGCCGCCGCCAACCCGGCCGCCTTCGCCCAGTCCTGCTACAACCTGGTCGAGGACCCGCGCTGGGCCGACGTCTTCGACGGCATCGACCTGGACTGGGAGTACCCGAACGCCTGCGGCCTGTCCTGCGACACCAGCGGCCCGGCCGCGTTCAAGAACCTGATGCAGGCCACCCGGGCCCGGTTCGGCGCGAACAACCTGGTCACCGCGGCCATCACCGCCGACGCCTCCAGCGGCGGCAAGATCGACGCGGCCGACTACGGCGGCGCCGCGCAGTACGTCGACTTCTACAACGTCATGACGTACGACTTCTTCGGCGCCTGGGCCGCGCAGGGCCCGACGGCCCCGCATTCCCCGCTCACCTCCTACACCGGCATCCCGCAGGCCGGCTTCAACTCGGCCGACGCCATCGCCAAGCTCAAGGCCAAGGGCGTGGCCGGCTCGAAGCTCAACCTCGGCATCGGCTTCTACGGCCGCGGCTGGACCGGCGTGACCCAGGCCGCACCCGGCGGCACGGCCACCGGACCGGCCCCGGGCACCTACGAGCAGGGCATCGAGGACTACAAGGTGCTCAAGAACAGCTGCCCCGCCACCGGCACCATCGCCGGCACGGCCTACGCCAAGTGCGGCAGCAACTGGTGGAGCTACGACACCCCCGCCACCATCGCCTCGAAGATGACCTGGGCCAAGCAGCAGGGCCTCAAGGGAGCGTTCTTCTGGGAGTTCAGCGGCGACACCAGCAACGGTGAGCTCGCGAACGCGATCCACACCGGGCTCCAGTAGAAGACCGAAGCCGGGGAGAACGGGTCCGCCCCCGTCTCCCCGGCTTCTTCACGTCCGCGGCGCCCCGGGCCCGAGTCAGGCCACGTTCACCCTCTGCCCGGGCGGCGCCGCCTCGAGCCACGCCAGGAAACCGGTCAGCGCGTCCTCGCTCATCGCCAGCTCCAGGCGCGTGCCGCGGTGGACACAGCCGAGCACGACGGCGTCGGACAGCAGGGCCAGCTCCTCCTCGCCCTCGGGGGCGCGGCGGGCGACGACCTCGATGGAGGAGCGCTCCAGCAGCCGGCGCGGGCGGGGGGAGTACGAGAACACCCGGAACCACTCGATGCGGTCGCCGCTGTAGCGCGCGACCCCGTAGACCCAGCCCTTGCCGGAGGTGTCGGTCTCCTCGGGCACGCCCCAGCGCATGCTGCAGTCGAAGGTGCCGCCGGACCGCTGGATGAGTCTGCGGCGCAGTCCGAAGACAAACAGCCCGATCACCACCAGGGCTACGACCAGGCCGCTCACAAGCAGAGCGAGGAGCATCTTCACCGACCTCCTCGCTCATCGAATACCGCATGCCAAAAAAACGACCTGCATCGCCTCAGCCGCGACCCGGTCTGGAAAATTCCAGAACGGACCGCGGCTGAGGTTTGCCGGGTCCCGGAGGTCGCCCTCCGGAACTCAGCGGTTCAAACTCCGACGGGTGTTCAGCCCGTTACGGCGCGCAGCCGGACATCCGCGCGACGCTCGGCGGCCGCATCGGCCTCCGCCTTCGCGCGCTCCAGTGCCCGCTCCGCACGCTGGACGTCGATCTCGTCCGCGAGCTCGGCGATCTCGGCCAGCAGGGACAGCTTGTTGTCCGCGAACGAGATGAATCCGCCGTGCACCGCGGCGACGACGGTGTTGCCGTCGCTGGTGCGGATGGTCACCGGGCCCGATTCCAGCACACCGAGAAGCGGCTGGTGACCGGGCATGACGCCGATGTCGCCGGACGTGGTGCGGGCGACAACAAGGGTGGCCTCGCCGGACCAGACATTGCGGTCCGCCGCGACCAGCTCGACGTGCAGCTCAGCAGCCAAGGTGGCTCCTCGGGTCACCACCCGGCGGGTCAGCCGGGTGTTGGGTCAAATTCTAATGGGCGTGAGGAGAGGGACGGGACACACCCGCCCCTCTCCGTCTGCAAACCGTGTCAGCGTTCGCTGGTGGCCTGCGAACCGGATGCGCCCCTCGCGGAGCGCGCCGGATCAGGAGACGCCCAGCTCCTTGGCGTTCGCCTTCAGGTCCTCGATACCACCGCACAGGAAGAACGCCTGCTCGGGGAAGTGGTCGTAGTCACCGTCGCAGATCGCGTTGAACGCGGTGATCGACTCGTCGAGCGGAACGTCCGAACCGTCCACACCGGTGAACTGCTTCGCCACGTGGGTGTTCTGCGACAGGAAGCGCTCGACGCGACGGGCACGGTGGACAACGAGCTTGTCCTCCTCGCCCAGCTCGTCGATACCGAGGATCGCGATGATGTCCTGGAGGTCCTTGTACTTCTGGAGGATCCCCTTGACGCGCATCGCCGTGGCGTAGTGGTCCGCCGCGATGTACCGCGGGTCGAGGATGCGGGACGTCGAGTCCAGCGGGTCCACGGCCGGGTAGATGCCCTTCTCGGAGATCGGACGGGAGAGAACCGTCGTCGCGTCGAGGTGGGCGAAGGTGGTCGCCGGCGCCGGGTCGGTCAGGTCGTCCGCGGGGACGTAGATCGCCTGCATCGAGGTGATCGAGTGACCACGGGTCGAGGTGATGCGCTCCTGGAGGAGACCCATCTCGTCGGCCAGGTTCGGCTGGTAACCCACCGCGGAGGGCATGCGGCCGAGCAGGGTCGACACCTCGGAACCCGCCTGGGTGTACCGGAAGATGTTGTCGATGAAGAACAGCACGTCCTGCTTCTGCACATCGCGGAAGTACTCCGCCATGGTCAGACCGGCCAGGGCGACGCGCAGACGGGTGCCCGGGGGCTCGTCCATCTGGCCGAAGACAAGCGCCGTCTTGTCGATGACGCCCGAGTCGGCCATTTCCTCGATGAGGTCGTTGCCCTCACGGGTGCGCTCACCGACGCCCGCGAACACCGACACACCGTCGTGGTTGTTGGCGACGCGGTAGATCATTTCCTGGATCAGAACGGTCTTGCCGACACCGGCACCACCGAACAGACCGATCTTTCCACCCTTGACGTACGGGGTGAGAAGGTCGATGACCTTGACGCCGGTCTCGAACATCTCGGTCTTCGACTCAAGCTCGTCGAAGCGGGGCGCCTTGCGGTGGATCGGCCAGCGCTCGGTGACGTTGGCGTTCTCCTCCGGGTAGTTCAGCACCTCACCGAGGGTGTTGAAGACCTTGCCCTTGGTGAAGTCACCGACGGGGACGGTGATGCCCTCGCCCGTGTCGGTCACCGGGGCCTGGCGGACCAGGCCGTCGGTCGGCTGCATCGAGATGGTACGGACGAGGCCGTCACCAAGGTGCTGCGCGACCTCGAGGGTCAGGGTCTTCAGTGCGCCGTCCTCGGCCGGGTCGGAGACCTGGACCTTGAGGGCGTTGTAGATCTCGGGCATGGCGTCGACGGGGAACTCCACGTCGACGACCGGGCCGATGACCCGGGCGACGCGGCCCGTGGCGGCGGCCGTCTCAACAGTGGTCGTCATTACTTGTCACTCCCCGCGGTCGCGTCAGCCATGGCGCTCGCGCCACCGACGATCTCGCTGATTTCCTGGGTGATTTCGGCCTGGCGGGCCGCGTTGGCAAGCCGGGAGAGGCTCTTGATGAGGTCCCCGGCGTTGTCGGTGGCCGACTTCATCGCACGGCGGCGGGCGGCGTGCTCGGAAGCGGCCGACTGGAGCAGTGCGTTGTAGATGCGGCTCTCGACGTAGCGCGGCAGCAGGGCGTCGAGGACGTCCTCCGCCGACGGCTCGAAGTCGAACAGCGGAAGGATCTCGCCCTTCGCGCCACTCTCCTCCTCGGCCTTCTCAAGGCTGAGCGGCAGCATCCGGCCGTCGACCGCGTTCTGCGTCATCATCGACACGAATTCCGTGTAGATGATGTGCAGCTCGTCGACGCCGCCCTCGGCCGTCTCCGTCTGGATGGCCTCGATCAGCGGCCCGGCGACGCGCTTGGCGTCGGCGTAGGCCGGGCTGTCGGTGAAGCCGGTCCACGAATCCGCGACCTTGCGCTCGCGGAAGCCGTAGTACGCCAGACCCTTGCGGCCGACGATGTACGTGTCGACGTCCTTGCCCTCAGCGCGCAGCCGCTCGGTGAGCCGCTCCGCCTGCTTGATGGCGTTCGAGGAGTAGCCGCCGGCCAGACCGCGGTCGCTCGTGATGAGCAGAATCGCGGCACGGGTCGGCGTCTCGACCTCGGTCGTCAGGGCGTGCTTGGTGTTCGAGCCCGTCGCCACCGCGGTCACCGCACGGGTGAGCTCGGTCGCGTACGGCATCGATGCCGCCACCTTGCGCTGCGCCTTGACGATGCGCGAGGCGGCGATCATCTCCATCGCCTTGGTGATCTTCTTGGTCGCCGTGACGGCACGGATGCGACGCTTGTAGACCCGGAGCTGCGCTCCCATGAGTCAGGTCCCTTCCGTCGTCACTTGGAGACGTTGACGGCCGGCGCGTCCTCGCCCAGGAGCTTGCCGTCCGAGGTCTCGAACTGCTGCTTGAAGCCGGCGATGGCGTCCGCGATGGAGGACAGGGTGTCGTCCGACATCTTGCCGCCGTCGGCGATGGAGGTGAGGAGGTCCTTGCGCTCGCGGCGCAGGTGCTCCAGCAGCTCCGACTCGAAGCGACGGATGTCGTTGACCGGGACGTCGTCCATCTTGCCGGTGGTGCCGGCCCAGACGGAGACGACCTGCTCCTCGACGGGCATCGGCTGGTACTGGCCCTGCTTCAGCAGCTCGACCAGGCGCTTGCCGCGCTCCAGCGAGGCCTTCGACGCGGCGTCCAGGTCGGAACCGAAGGCGGCGAACGCCTCCAGCTCGCGGTACTGGGCGAGGTCCAGGCGCAGACGGCCGGAAACCTGCTTCATGGCCTTGTGCTGGGCGGAGCCACCGACGCGGGAGACCGAGATACCGACGTTCAGCGCCGGGCGCTGGCCCGCGTTGAACAGGTCGGACTCCAGGAAGCACTGGCCGTCGGTGATGGAGATGACGTTGGTCGGGATGAACGCCGACACGTCGTTCGCCTTGGTCTCGACGATCGGCAGACCGGTCATCGAACCGGCACCCATGTCGTCGGACAGCTTCGCGCAGCGCTCCAGCAGACGGGAGTGCAGGTAGAAGACGTCACCCGGGTAGGCCTCACGGCCCGGCGGGCGGCGCAGCAGCAGCGACACGGCGCGGTAGGCGTCGGCCTGCTTCGACAGGTCGTCGAAGATGATCAGGACGTGCTTGCCGGCGTACATCCAGTGCTGGCCGATGGCGGAACCGGTGTACGGCGCCAGGTACTTGAAGCCGGCCGGGTCGGACGCCGGGGCGGCGACGATCGTCGTGTACTCGAGCGCACCGGCGTCTTCCAGGGCGCCGCGAACGGACGCGATGGTCGAGCCCTTCTGGCCGATGGCGACGTAGATGCAGCGGACCTGCTTGTTCACGTCGCCCGAGCGCCAGTTGTCGCGCTGGTTGATGATCGTGTCGACGGCCAGCGCGGTCTTGCCGGTCTGACGGTCGCCGATGATCAGCTGACGCTGGCCTCGGCCGACCGGCACCATCGCGTCGATGGCCTTGTAGCCGGTCTGCATCGGCTCGTGGACCGACTTGCGGACCATGACGCCGGGGGCCTGCAGTTCGAGGGCGCGGCGGCCTTCGGTCGCGATCTCGCCGAGACCGTCGATCGGGTTGCCGAGCGGGTCGACGACGCGGCCGAGGTAGCCCTCGCCGACGCCGACGGAGAGCACCTCACCGGTGCGCTGCACCGGCTGGCCCTCCTCGATACCGCTGAACTCGCCGAGGACGACCGCACCGATCTCGCGCTCCTCGAGGTTGAGGGCGAGACCGAGGGTGCCGTCCTCGAACTTCAGCAGCTCGTTCGCCATGGCGGAGGGCAGGCCCTCCACCTTCGCGATGCCGTCGCCGGCAACGCTGACCGTTCCGACCTCCTCGCGCGAGGCCGCGTCCGGCTGGTACGACTGGACAAAGTTCTCCAGTGCGTCCCGGATCTCCTCCGGCCGGATCGTGAGCTCCGCCATCTGGGTTCCCTGCTCTCCTTGTTGGGCCTGAAGCTTCTTAGGGGTCTGGGGGCGACCCCCAGGAATCTTCTGCAAGTTCTGCACGGCCCAACCGGGCCGCTAGGAATGCGTTGTTCTATTGGTGGCTGGTCAGCCGGCCATGCGGCGGGACGCCTCTGCGAGGCGGTCCGCGATGGTGCCGTCGATGACCTCGTCGCCGACCCGCACCGTGATCCCGCCGAGGACCTCGGGGTCCACGTCGAGGTTCAGGTGCATCTGGCGGCCGTACAGCTTGGCCAGCACCGCGCCGAGACGCGCCTTCTGCACGTCGCTGAGCGGAACCGCGCTGGTCACGGTGGCGACCATGCGGTTGCGGCGCTCGGCGGCGAGCGTGGAAAGGGACTCGAGTCCCGCTTCCAGGCTACGTCCACGCGGCAGCGAGACAAGACGGATCACCAGGCGCTCGGTGACGGCGTTCACCTTGCCGCCGAGCAGGCTGCGCAGCAGCTCGCCCTTGGCGGTGTTGGTCGCCGCACGGTCGGTCAGCGCGGCACGCAGCTCGGTGTTCGAGGCGACGATCCGGCCGAAGCGGAAGATCTCGTCCTCGACGTTGTCGAGCGCGTCTGCCTGCTGGGCCGCGGTGAGGTCGGCGGTGTTCGCCAGCTCCTCCAGCGAGTCCACCAGGTCGCGGGACTGCGACCAGCGGGACCGGACCATGCCGGACACCAGGTCGAGGGTTTCCCCGCCCACCTGGCTGCCCAGCAGCCGACCGGCCAGCTCGGCCTTGGCCTCGCCGGACTGCGCCGGGTCGGTGAGGACCCGACGCAGCGAGACCTCACGGTCGAGCAGCGCGGTGACGGCAGCCAGCTCACCGGCGAGCTTCGCCGCGTCGACGGACGTGTTGTCCGTCAGCGCGTCGAGACGCTCGCGCGCGGAGGCCAGTGCCTCGCGGCTCGCTCCGTTCATCGGGCGGCCTCGGCCTTCTCCTCGAGCTCGCTGAGGAAGCGGTCGATCGTGCGGCTCTGCCGGGCGTGGTCCTCGAGGGACTCGCCAACGAGCTTTCCGGCCAGGTCGGTGGCGAGCTTGCCCACGTCCTGACGGAGCGCCTGAGAGGCGGCCTTGCGGTCGGCCGCGATCTGGGCGTGGCCGGCAGCGATGATCTCCTCACGCTGCCGCTGGCCCTCTGCGCGCAGTTCTTCCTTGAGCGCAGTGCCCTGCTCCAGCGCTTCCTGGCGCAGGCGCGCGGCCTCGTGCCGGGCTTCGGCGAGCTGGGCCTTGTACTGCTCCAGGACGCTCTGAGCCTCGGTCTGAGCGGCTTCTGCCTTTTCGATACCGCCCTCGATCGCCGCGTGACGCTCGTCCAGAACCTTGTTGATGTTCGGGAGGAGCTTCTTCGCGAGGAAACCGAAGACGATGACGAAGGCGATCAGACCGATGACGAGCTCGGGGATCGGCGGGATCAGCGGGCTCTGGATTTCCTCGGCCGCGAGAACCATGAGGTTCACATCAGTGCCTTTCGTCTAGTGGACTGGTCGTGAGTCCGAAGATCACACGCCGTAGACGAACGGCATGACCAGACCGATGAGGGCGAGCGCCTCACAGAAGGCGAAGCCGAGGATCTGGTTGGCGCGGATCAGACCGGCAGCCTCGGGCTGACGGGCGAGAGCCTGGGTGCCGTTACCGAAGATGATGCCGACGCCGACGCCGGGGCCGATGGCCGCGAGGCCGTAACCGATGGAGCCGAGGGAACCGGAGACGGCAGCAAGGGTCTGGGACATGCCAGTTCTTCCTTCTCTTTCACGGACCGGTGGGGGTTGGCCACCGGACGACTGGGGGGATTGCTTAGCGGGCTGGCTCAGTGGTGCTCGGCGAGCGCGCCCTGGATGAAGCTGCAGGCCAGGAGGACGAAGACGTACGCCTGGACGGCCTGGATGAAGAGCTCGAAGGCGGTCATCACCAGGACCATGACGAACGAGACACCCGCGTAGGCGATCCCGATGCCGTTCAGCAGGTACCAGCTGGCGATCGTGAAGAGCAGCAGCAGGGTGTGACCGGCGAACATGTTCGCGAACAATCGGACCGCGTGGGTGAAGGGGCGGACCAGGACGTTCGAGAAGAACTCGATGACCATGACCATCGGCAGAACCGGGCCGAGCGATTTGTCGTAGCCGGTCAGGTTCTTGAAGCCCCCGACGAAGCCGTGACGCTTGAACGTCACGCTCATCCAGATCACGTACACGATCGCCGCGAGACCGGCGGGGTACGCGATGATCGCCGTCACCGGGAACTGTGCGATCGGGATGATCGACCAGAGGTTCAGGATCCAGACGAAGAAGAACAGCGAGACCATGAAGGGGACATACTTCTCGCCCTCCTTCTTGCCCAGCGTCTCGTACACGATGCCGCGGCGTACGAAGTCGTAGCCGGCCTCGGCGACCATCTGGAGCTTGCCCGGGACAACCTTCGGCTTGCGGAAGGCCAGCCAGAAGAAGCCGACGATGACGACCGTGCCGAGCAGGGCCAGCAGCATCGTCTTGTTGAAGTAGGTGTTGCTGTCCGCGTTGCCGAAGATCGGCTCGAACAGGAACGAGTGCAGACCGGGAGCCGGGAAGCCACAACCGTCGAAGATGTGGCAGTCGGTCTCGAAGGCGAGCACCGTCGTCGGGTCAGCACTCACCGCGGGCTCCTTCAGCGTGGCGCATAGGTACGGCAACCTCGTTGTGTCGGCGCGGCGAGCAGCCGCGGTTCGGCACTGGACTGGTGTTACGGATGGTGGGGCGGCGATCAGGCATCGAGCCTCGCGATGGAACAGGCGTCAGCTCAGATGCCCGCGCCCGCAGTGCCGCAGTTGGCACCGGACGATAGCAGGATCTCGAACGCACACTTATCCCGGCCCTACCCTTCACGCCTTCGGCCCCTGATTGTCGGGCTTGTCGCCCTTCATCGAGTCCGGTTCGACGTAGAGAATCTTGGCCTTCATGTGAGCACGCGTCTGTGCGCCGATCCACACGAGGGTGGTGGCGAGGAGCGTGATCGCGAAGGCCTTGGGGTGGAACAGAGTGGTGTTCTTGAACGCGGCGAGAAAGACGAAGAGCAGCAGAATCTGGGCCGCGTAGAGCATGAGCCCCATGGCCTGGAAGAGATGCGGGAGTGATTTCGCCGTGCGCTGCAGAACGAAGAATCCGATGCCCATGAACAAGATCACCAACAGCGTCGCGACGACGGCGCCGATCGCACCTTTACCGCCGACGACCAGCGCGCTGATGACGGCGGCGAGAGCGCCGGCGGCAGCGGTGGGTACGGCGGCTTGCAGGAGAGATCGGACGTCATCAGACCGCATGGCGGGTTGCTCCGCGTGGTGGTGGGGGCACGGGACTCGTACGGGACGAGCGTAAGCCCGGTCCGAGTGTGATCCTCGGGCCAATGGACCGTCGCACTACGGTCCTTCGGCTCTGTCGCCGGGTTTAGTGAACGGTATCACAAACTATTTGATGAGAGCTTTACCTGCCGGGTGTGCCGACTGTCACACATGAGGGCTAACGCGCCCGTGTGTGCACGGCAGCAAGGGTGATTGTCTGGTAGAGGGGCTTATCGCCTGCAATGGACGCCAGCGCGCTCGCTCGATTGGGGATGCCGGACTCGCGACCTTGACCGTACACACGGCCATGGGCCCCGCTTGTCTCGCGAGGCCCACGGCACCGACTCAGCACATCAGCTCAGCACCCGATGTTCTTGATCCCGGAACCTTCCGTCCACAGCGCCCCGCCGTAGCGGAAAGTCTGCTGCCGGCTGCCGCCGATCGAGAACTCCGGGTCCGCCTTGGCTGCCACAGTGACGCTGAAGCATGCGGTGTACCCGCAGGTGTTACTGACCGTGACGTATCGGCTGGGCCAGTCGGTGTGGAAGTTCACAAGCTGCACGCACGCGGCCGCCGATGTCGCGACAGGCTCGGCCGCCTGGGTGGAACCGGTAGCTGCCGTCGCGCTCGGGCTGAGCACGCTCAGCGATGTAAACGCGGCAGCGGCCGCTAAACCGGCTGTAATGGACTTACGCATGGTGGGTCTCCCTGAAATCGAGACGGTGTCAGTCGGCCGCCGCGAACGCGGGCAGCGGCAGCCAGGTCGAGATAGACCGTAGGTCGCCCGCCGCTCATGTCCCGATAGGGAAATCCGTCATCCCGCAACTGCGTCAGCTCAACCGTCCGACCGATCCCTTGCCCCGCCATCCTCTTCATGGACGGAACGCGCACCTCCTGTTCCCCACCAGGAAGGGAAGGCTCAACGGTCACACCCGGGCGGCATGGTGTCACTCTGCGCTCCGTCCCCCTGGCGGCCAAACAGGCGTGAATACCCAGCAACCTGGAGCAGCCCAGCTCGAATACCGGGCTCTTCAGCGGGTCGATTCCGCCTTACGCCGGTCGGGGAAGCGCGAACGGGGGCCGATGGCGGTCGCCCCGTTGACGCCCGAGACCCCCGCCGCGATCGGCCTCGCGGGCTCCGGCTCGGTGCCCGAGGCGTCCCTGGCGGCCGCTTCGGCAGCGGCCTCGGCGGCCCGTGAGGCGTGCCGGTAGCGCGGCGGCACCAGGCTCTCCGCCCAGCGCGGGGTACGGGGGGTGAAGCGCGGCAGGAGCAGCAGGATCAGCCCCACCGCACTGAGCGCGGCGATCGCGAGCACGATCCACATCGAGGCGGAGTTCACCGAGTACGCCACCGTGCCGAAGGCGATCAGCCCCGACCAGAAGTACATGATCAGAACGGCGCGGCTGTGCGAATGTCCGAGCTCGAGGAGCCGGTGGTGCAGGTGCCCGCGGTCGGCGGCGAACGGCGACTGGCCCTTCCACGTGCGCCGGGCGATGGCCAGGACCAGGTCCGCCATCGGGATCGCGATGATCGTCAGCGGCAGGATCAGCGGGATGAAGACGGGGAACATCGCGTGCGTCGCGTTGCGCTCACCACCCGCGAACAGGGCCAGCGCGTCCGGGTCGACCTGCCCGCTGATCGAGATCGCGGAGGCGGCGAGCACCAGGCCGATGAGCATCGAGCCGGAGTCCCCCATGAAGATCCGCGCGGGGTGCATGTTGTGCGGCAGGAAGCCCAGGCACATGCCCATCAGGATCGCGGCGAAGAGCGTCGCGGGCGCGGCCGCCTCGATGCCGTAGCCGAACCAGATCCGGTAGGAGTACAGGAAGAACGCGGTGGCGGCGATGCACACCATGCCGGCGGCCAGGCCGTCCAGGCCGTCCACGAAGTTCACCGCGTTGATGGTGATCACGACGAGGGCCACCGTGAGCAGGTTGCCCTGCCACTGGGTGAGCGCGACCGTCCCGATCCACGGGACCGGGATCCACAGGATCGTCAGACCCTGCATCACCATCACGCCGGCGGAGATCATCTGGGCGCCGAGCTTGATCAGGGCGTCGATCTCGAACTTGTCGTCGAGCACGCCGACGAGCCAGATCAGGGCGGCGCCGGAGAGCAGCGCGCGCGGTTCGTTCGAGAGCTCGAAGACGCCGTTGAGGTTGCGCAGGTGGTCGGCGACCAGCAGGCCGGCGCACAGACCGCCGAACATGGCGATGCCGCCCAGCCGCGGCGTGGGCTCGCGGTGCACGTCGCGGGCACGGATCTCCGGCATGGCCCCGGCCGCGATCGCGAACTTCCGCACGGGCCCGGTCAGCAGGTAGGTCACCGCGACCGTGACACAAAGTGTCAGCAGATATTCACGCACGGGCTGCCCCAGATGTATCGCCGGCCATCTCAGCCCCACACATTAGCTGTGATGTCCCCTCCGCCGAGGACGCGAGGGGACGGTATCCCGGTTCCCCTACGTCCCGCTTGTCCCGCTTACTCCCCGTAAGGGGGAAATCCCATCGTCAGTTCCTTGACCTCCGTGCGGGTCCGCGCCGCATCACCGTGCAGCGCGGCCGCGAACATCGCAGCGATCTGCGGCATCTGCTCCTCCCCCATCCCCTGGGTGGTCACCGCGGCGGTGCCCAGCCGCACCCCGCGCTGGTCCCCGTACGGGAGGGCGCAGGTGTCGAGCACGATCCCGGCGGCGGCCAGCCGGCCGCGTGCGGCCGGTCCGTCCACGCCCAGCGGGGCCGGGTCCGCGGTGATCAGGTGGGTGTCGGTGCCGCCGGTGGTCACGGTGAAGCCGTGCCCCTCCAAGGCCTCGGCCAGTGCACGGGCGTTGGCGACGACCCGGTGCGCGTACGTGGTGAAGGCCGGGCCCGCGGCCTCCCCGAAGGCCACGGCCTTGGCCGCGATGGTGTGCATCTGGGCGCCGCCCTGGGTGAAGGGGAACACCGCCCGGTCGATCCGCTCGGCGAACTCGGCGCCGCACAGCAGCATGCCGCCGCGCGGACCGCGCAGGACCTTGTGCGTGGTGGCGCAGACGACATCGGCGTACGGGACCGGGCTGGGCGCGGCACCGCCCGCCACCAGCCCGATGGGGTGCGCGGCGTCCGCGATCAGGTACGCGCCGACCTCGTCGGCGATCTCCCGGAAGGCCGAGTACTCGGGGTGGCGCGGGTAGGAGATGGAGCCGCAGACGATCGCTTTCGGCCGGTGCGCGTGGGCGAGCTGCTGCACCTGCTCGTAGTCGATGAGCCCGGTCTCCGCGTCCACCCCGTACCCGACGAAGTCGAACCACCGCCCGGAGAAGTTCGCGGGCGAGCCGTGCGTGAGGTGGCCGCCGTACGGGAGCCCCATCGCCAGCACCGTGTCCCCGGGCCGCAGCAGCGCGGCGTAGGCGGCCAGCACCGCGGAGGATCCGGAGTGCGGCTGCACGTTGGCGTGCTCGGCGCCGAACAGCGCCTTCGCGCGTTCCACGGCGACCTGCTCGGCCACGTCGACGTACTCGCAGCCGCCGTGGTAGCGGGCGCCCGGGTAGCCCTCGGCGTACTTGTTGGAGAGCGGGGAGCCCAGCGCGGCGAGCACGGCGGGCGAGGTGAAGTTCTCGGCGGCGATCAGCTGAAGGGTGCTCGCCTGGCGCTGCCGCTCCCCCTCGAGCACGTCGGCCATCTGCGGGTCCTGCCGTCGCAGGACGTCCGTGGGCTGGGTGATGACGCTCATGGCGCGACTCCATGGGTACCGGGTACCAGCCACTGTAGGCCGCGGCCGCACATCGCGCTCTGCGACGGGCCGCCTGCCGGTGCCGCTCCCGGACGCGGGCCGGGCGGGCGGCCCGGCGGCGGGCTCAGCGGGAGGCCGTCACGCCCGTCAGGGCCGTGACCACCGGGTCCAGCGCCTGGTTGATCTCGTCGCCGATCGAGCGGAAGAAGGTGATCGGCGCCCCGTACGGGTCGTACACCTCGTCCGCGTCGGGCGAGGGGGCCAGCAGCCAGCCGCGCAGCGCCGCCGCGGCCCGCACCAGGGCCCGCGCGCGCTCGGCCATGCCGTCGTCCAGTGGCGGCAGGGTGGCCGGATCTATCGCCCGCACCAGCCGGGTGAACTCCTTCAGCGTGAAGGTGCGCAGCCCCGCCGAGTGACCCATCGAGATGACCTGCGCCCGGTGGTCGCGGGTCGCGGTCAGCACCAGGTCGGCGCGGATGACGTGCTCGTCGAGCAGTTCCCGCCCGGTGAAACCGGAGGCATCGGCTCCGAAGTCCGCGAGCACGGCGGCCGCGTTCGCCTCCATCGGCGCGCCCTCGTGGCCCCAGGTGCCGGCGCTCTCCACGATGAGGTCCGCGGTGACCGGGCCCCCCAGGCGGTGGGCGAGGGCGTGCCGCGTCAGCCGCTCGGTGATGGGCGAGCGGCACACGTTCCCGGTGCTGACGTGGAGTATGCGGAAAGATCCCTCAGCTATGCCACGCCCGTCAGGGCTCACGGGGCGACCTCGAGGTCGGGTACGACCTCCCGCAGCTGCTCCGCGGTGAGCGCCCCTTCGCGCAGCAGGACGGGAACCTTCCCGGTGACGTCGACGATCGACGACGGCTGGATGCCGGGCGTCGGACCGCCGTCCAGGTACACGGACACGGAGTCGCCGAGCATCTCGCGGGCCGCGTCGCAGTCCTCGGGCGCCGGCTGCCCGGACAGGTTGGCCGAGGACACGGCCATCGGGCCGACCTCGGTCAGCAGCTCGATCGCGACGGGGTGCAGCGGCATGCGCACGGCCACGGTGCCGCCGGTGTCGCCGAGGTCCCAGGCCAGCGAGGGCTGGTGCTTGGCGACGAGCGTCAGCGCGCCCGGCCAGAAGGCGTCGACGAGCTCCCACGCCTGCTCGGAGAAGTCGGTGACCAGGCCGTGCAGGGTGTTCGGGGAGCCGATGAGCACCGGGGTGGGCATGCTGCGGCCCCGGCCCTTGGCGGCGAGCAGGTCGTGGACGGCTTCCGGGCTGAAGGCGTCCGCGCCGATCCCGTACAGGGTGTCGGTGGGCAGCACGACGAGCTCGCCGCGGCGCACGGCGGATGCGGCTTCACGCAGACCCGTCTTGCGGTCCGTCGCGTCGTTGCAGTCGTATCGCCGGGCCATCAGCGGGACTCCTCGTGCAGCAGGGGGGTGGCAGGAACGGGGGCGGTCACGGCAGAGCCTTGCGGGCCGTCGCGAAGCGCGGGCGGTTGTTGAGGTCCGGGTGGTCGGCCGCGTCGGCCCAGCCCCGCTCCTCGGCGAAGATCCACGGGACCTGGCCGCCCTGGGTGTCGGCGTGCTCGATGACGACGATGCCGCCGGGCCGCAGCAGCCGGTGGGCGGTGCGCTCGATGCCGCGGATGGTGTCGAGGCCGTCCTCGCCGGAGAAGAGGGCCATCTCCGGATCGTGGTCGCGGGCCTCGGGCGCCACGTACTCCCACTCGGTGAGCGGGATGTACGGCGGGTTGGAGATGACCAGGTCGACCTGTCCGTCGAGCTCCGGCAGGGCGCTCAGCGCGTCCCCCTGGTGGACGGTGACCCGGGAGCCCTCGGCGTTCTTGCGGGTCCAGCGCAGGGCGTCCTCGGACAGCTCCACCGCGTGCACGCGCGAGCGCGGCACCTCCTGCGCCATGGCCAGCGCGATCGCGCCGGAGCCGGTGCACAGGTCGACGATCAGCGGCTCGACCACGTCCATGGCCCGCACGGCGTGTATGGCCCAGTCCACGACCGACTCGGTCTCGGGCCGGGGCACGAAGACCCCGGGCCCGACCTGGAGCTCCAGGTAGCGGAAGAAGGCGCGGCCGGTGATGTGCTGGAGCGGCTCGCGCGCTTCGCGGCGGGCGACGGCCTCCCAGTAGCGGGCGTCGAAGTCCGCGTCCTTGACGTGGTGCAGTTCCCCCCGCTTGACGCCGTGCACGAAGGCCGCGAGCTCCTCCGCGTCGAAGCGCGGTGAGGGCACGCCGGCGGCGGCCAGCCGCTGGGTGGCCTGGGCCACCTCGGCAAGCAGCAAGTTCACGCTGGTCCTCCGGGCTGCTGTCGTACGGGGGGTGGTACGGGTGGGACGTACTGTCTTGCGGCTCGGCTGCCGCAAGGCCTTACTGGGCGGCCGCGAGCTTGGCGGCGGAGTCGGCGTCGACGCAGGCCTGGATGACCGAGTCGAGGTCGCCGTCGAGCACCTGGTCCAAGTTGTACGCCTTGAATCCGGTGCGGTGGTCCGAGATGCGGTTTTCCGGGAAGTTGTACGTACGGATCTTCTCGGACCGGTCCACGGAGCGCACCTGGCTGCGGCGCACGTCGGAGGCCTCCTGCTCGGCGGCTTCCTGGGCGGCGGCCAGCAGGCGCGACCGCAGGATGCGCATGGCCTGCTCCTTGTTCTGGAGCTGGCTCTTCTCGTTCTGGCAGGAGGCGACCACACCGGTCGGCAGGTGCGTGATGCGCACGGCCGAGTCGGTGGTGTTGACGGACTGGCCGCCGGGGCCGGAGGAGCGGTACACGTCGATGCGGAGGTCGTTCATGTTGATCTCGACCTCGACCTCCTCGGCTTCCGGGGTGACGAGCACGCCGGCGGCGGAGGTGTGGATGCGGCCCTGGGACTCGGTGGCCGGAACCCGCTGGACGCGGTGCACGCCGCCCTCGTACTTCAGGCGGGCCCACACGCCCTGGCCGGGCTCGGTGGCGCCGTTGCCGCCCTTGGTGCGCACGGAGACCTGGACGTCCTTGTAGCCGCCGAGCTCGGACTCGGTGGCGTCGATGATCTCGGTCTTCCAGCCCACGCGCTCGGCGTAGCGCAGGTACATGCGCAGCAGGTCGCCGGCGAACAGGGCGGACTCGTCGCCGCCCGCGCCCGCCTTGACCTCGAGGAGCACGTCCTTGTCGTCGCTGGGGTCGCGCGGGACCAGCAGCAGGCGGAGCTTCTCGGTGAGCTCCTCGCGCTGCTGCGTCAGCTCCTTGACCTCGGCGGCGAAGTCCGGGTCGTCGGCCGCGAACTCCTTCGCCGTCTCGATGTCCTCCGCCGACTGCTTCCACGCCCGGAAGGTCGCGATGATCGGGGTCAGCTCCGCGTAGCGCTTGTTGAGCTTGCGCGCGTTGGCCTGATCGGAGTGGACCGAAGGGTCGGCGAGCTTCTTCTCAAGATCGGCGTGCTCGCCGACCAGTTCCTCGACCGCCTCGAACATCGGGGTACTCCTGGGGTAAAAGTGCGAAGGACTGCAGGGGGTGCTGGACGACGACAAAGGCGCCGGTCCGGCCGCCCCCGAGTGGACAGGGGGCGGCCGGAGACCGGCGCCTGGGTCGCGCTACTTCTTGGCCGCACCCTTGCCGAAGCGAGCCTCGAAGCGGGCCACGCGGCCACCGGTGTCGAGGATCTTCTGCTTGCCCGTGTAGAACGGGTGGCACTCGGAGCAGACCTCGGCACGGATGGTGCCGCTGGTCAGCGTCGAGCGGGTGGTGAACGACGCGCCACAGGTGCAGCTGACCTGGGTCTCGACGTACTCGGGGTGGATCTCGCTCTTCAAGGTGTCTCCTAGATTCGGGAGGGCGCCGGGTCGCAGGAGCCGAATTGCGCACTGCGTGAACCGGGGCCGACAGACCAGTCTGCCAGGACCGGGCTGCCTGTCAAAATTCTGAGGACGCCTCCCTCAACGGCGGGGGGCCGGCATCTATTCCGGCCCTGCCCCGCCCGGCCCCCACCCGGTCCCCACCGGGCCCTCACTGCACGATCGAACCGGCCGTGCCCTTGTCGCCCGCGGAGTTCGCGGTGGCCTCGGCGGGGATCGGCCGGTCGGCCAGCAGGGCGTCCCAGACCAGCTGGGACTCCTTCTTCAGCGGGGCGACGCGGTTGGCGTCGATCGCGTCCGTGGTCACCGGCAGGGTGATCATGTGCATGTCCTGGGCGTTGATGCTCTGGAGGCTCTGGGCGAAGCCCATGAGGGATTTCACATCGCCGAGCGACTTGTCGGTGGTGATCGACTTGGTGCCGGTGTCGGCGAGGTCGAGCAGCTGCTTGGGGTTGTCGAACAGCCCGATGCTCTTGACCTGCTTGATCAGCGCCTTGATGAAGGCCTGCTGGAGCTGTATTCGGCCGAGGTCTCCGCCGTCCCCGACCGCGTGGCGGGTGCGGACCAGGCCGAGGGCCTGCTCGCCGTTCAGCTTGTTCGGGCCGGCCGGGAGGTTCAGGTGGCTGTATTCGTCCTTGATCGGCTTCGCCGTCGTGACCTGCACCCCGCCGAGGGTGTCGATGATCTTCTTGAAGCCCGTGAAGTCGACCTCGATGTAGTGGTCCATGCGGATCCCCGACATCTTCTCGACGGTCTTGACCGCGCAGGCAGCCCCGCCGACCGTGTACGCCTCGTTGAACTGGGCGCGCTGACCGCCGGGGTCGGTCTTGCCCTTGGCGGTGGTGCAGGCGGGCCGGGCGGTCATGGTGTCGCGGGGTATGGAGACGATGCTGGCCTTGGTGTGGCCCTCGTTCAGGTGGACGATCATCGCCGTGTCGGAGCGGGCGGAGCCGCCGTCGTCCGGACCGTAGTCGGCGTTGGCCCCGCCGCGGGAGTCGGAACCGAGGACGAGGATGTCCATCGAACCGTTGTCGATGTTCTGCGGGCGGTCGGTGCCGAGCGCCTGGTCGATGTCGACGGTCTTCAGGTTGCCGTTCAGCTTGAAGTAGAAGTACCCGAGGCCCGCCCCGCCCAGCAGGACCACGCCCGCGGCGCTCCACGCGGCGATGACGAGGCCCCTGCGGCGCTTCGGCGCCTTGCGTCGACGCCGTCCCGCGGCACGATGGCCGCCGCCGTTGCTGTCCTGGCTCATGCTCTCCTCAGTCCTGAACGCGATCCCCCGTCCCTTTGACACAGACGGACCAACGTCCCTCAGGGTTCCACGGCCGCCGGGACCTCCGGACCGGGCCGGTGCGGGGCGCGCTCCGGACCGAGGGCCGCGCCACCCCGCCGTCACCTGCGTGTTTCCGCTGGGACGCGAGAGGCGCGCCCGAGGTTCAGCCGGTGCCGGCGTGTGGCGAAGGTCGCACCGTACGAACACGGCCGCCCCCGTCGCGGAGGCGACGGGGGCGGCCGTGTCGGTGCGTTGCGCGGGGACTAGTCGTCGTTCTTGCCCGACGGGGTCGTCTTCGCGATCTGCATCAGGAACTCGGCGTTCGACTTCGTCTGCTTCATCTTGTCGAGCAGCAGCTCGATCGCCTGCTGCGAGTCGAGCGCGTGCAGCACCCGGCGCAGCTTCCAGACGATGGCGAGCTCCTCCGCGTTGAGGAGGATCTCCTCCTTGCGGGTGCCCGACGGGTCGACGTCGACGGCCGGGAAGATGCGCTTGTCGGCGAGCTTCCGGTCGAGCTTGAGCTCCATGTTGCCGGTGCCCTTGAACTCCTCGAAGATCACCTCGTCCATGCGCGAGCCGGTGTCGACCAGCGCGGTGGCCAGGATGGTCAGCGAGCCGCCGTCCTCGATGTTGCGCGCGGCACCGAAGAAGCGCTTCGGCGGGTACAGCGCGGTCGAATCGACACCACCGGACAGGATGCGGCCGGAGGCGGGCGCCGCGAGGTTGTACGCGCGGCCCAGGCGGGTGATGGAGTCCAGCAGGACGACCACGTCGTGACCCAGCTCGACGAGGCGCTTGGCGCGCTCGATGGCCAGTTCGGCGACCGTGGTGTGGTCCTCGGCCGGGCGGTCGAAGGTCGAGGAGATGACCTCGCCCTTGACCGACCGCTGCATGTCGGTGACCTCTTCCGGACGCTCGTCGACCAGGACGACCATCAGGTGGCACTCGGGGTTGTTCGTGGTGATCGCGTTGGCGATCGCCTGCATGATCATGGTCTTGCCGGTCTTCGGCGGGGCCACGATCAGGCCGCGCTGGCCCTTGCCGATCGGCGACACGAGGTCGATGATGCGGGTGGTCAGCACGCCCGGGTCGGTCTCCAGACGGAGCCGGTCCTGCGGGTAGAGCGGGGTCAGCTTCTGGAACTCCGGGCGGCCGCGGCCGGATTCGGGCGCCATGCCGTTCACCGAGTCCAGCCGCACAAGGGCGTTGAACTTCTCGCGGCGCTCGCCGTCCTTGGGCTGGCGCACGGCACCGGTGGTGTGGTCACCCTTGCGCAGACCCGCCTTGCGGACCTGGGCGAGGGAGACGTACACGTCGTTGGGGCCGGGCAGGTAGCCCGAGGTCCGGATGAACGCGTAGTTGTCGAGGATGTCGAGGATGCCCGCGACGGGGATCAGCACGTCGTCGTCGGCGACCTGCGGCTCGTTCGGCGCGAACTCGTCGCGGCCGCGACGGCCACGGCGGTCGCGGTAACGGCCCCGGCGGCCGCGGCGGCCGCCCTCGTCGTCGAAGTCGTCCTGCGGACCGTTGTCCTGGCGGTCCTGACGGTCCTGACGGCCCTGCTGACCCTGGCCGCCCTGACCCTGGCCCTGACCGCGGCCGCCCTGCTGCTGCCGGTCGCCGCGCTCGGCACGGTCCTGACGGCCGCCCTGGCCGCCCTGGCCGCCCTGGCCCTGGCCGCCCTGGCCCTGCTCGTCGGCCTTGGCACCGCGCTCGCGACGGTCGCGCTGGCGGTCGCCGCGCTCGGCGCCGCGCTCACGGCGGTCGCGACGGCCGCGGCCCTCGCCCTCCTGGGCGGGGGCGGAGACGGCGGTGGCGGCCTCGGCCCTCGCGTCGGTCTGCGGCGCGGTGGCGGTCGCCGTCGCGGCCTCGGCCTTGACGGTCTCGGTCTTCTGCTCGACCTGCACGGCGGCGGGGGCCGAGGCCTCCGGGCTGCCGGACGGGGCGGTGGCCCGACGCCGACGGCGCTCGCCGGCCGGCGCATCTTCTCCCCCACTCTCGGCTGCGCTCGAGCGGGAGGGGCCCCCAGCCGGCTGGCCCGGAATCTCGATCTGGGCCTGCGCGGCAGGCTTCTCGGCGGGCGCCGCGGCGGCGTCCTCGCCCGTCTGCGCGGCGTCGGCGGCAGCCGTACGGGCCTTGCTGGTGGCACGGCGCTTCGGCTTGGCCTCGGCGGTGTCCGCGGAGGCGGCGGCCTTGGGCGCGGCGGCGCCGCCCGCCTGCGTCTCCTTGATGACCTCGATCAGCTGGCTCTTGCGCATCCGCGCGGTGCCCCTGATCCCGAGGCCCGACGCGACCTGCTGCAGCTCGGCCAGGACCATGCCGTCAAGGCCGGTGCCGGTGCGGCGCCGCTTGGGGGCTGCGCCTGCGGCGGAGGCACTGGTGTCGACAGAGGTGTCGGCAGCGCCCATCAGATCGGTGGTGTCGCTCACGAAGGGTCCTTCCCTGGAGCGGACGTCGGCCTGTCTGGCTCGGCGACCGGTTGTGCTGTCCGACAACAGTCCGTGACCTGAGTGGGTTGGACTGTGCCGGGGCGGTGGTCCGCCGGTAAGAGATACGGCGGAGAGAAAACGTGCATGGGTGGTTCCGGCGAGAAGCCCCCGAGCTGGAAGCGTGGGAATGTCACGCCGATTCCGGAGCGTGCTCGAAACTGCTGGAAGTGATCAAAGCAGTCGGGGAGGCTCCCGGAAGAAAGGTGGTCCCGGATGGGGACACTGAGCACCGAGCCATGGCGGCTTCGGTTGCGCACTTGAGACTAACACTACCGGATCCAACAGACATTCCCCCTCTCAATCACCGGCAATCACGCCTTCCGCACGGGCGGCCTGCCCCGGCCGCCCGCCCCTGACCGGCCCGGATCAGCCGCCCTGGGTTCCCAGCGGAAGCACGCTCGCGCCCGCGGCGTCGAGGGCGAGCCGGTTCGCGGCCCACCCTTCGCCCGCGAGCTGCGCGACCTTGTCGGCCGCGTCGTTGTCGACCAGCGCGAGGACCGTGGGGCCCGCGCCGGAGATGACCGCGGGGATGCCGTCCGCCCGCAGTCGGTTCACAAGGGCGACGCTCTCGGGCATCGCAGGGGACCGGTACTCCTGGTGGAGCCGGTCCTCGGTGGCCGGCAGGAGGAACTCGGGACGCCTGGTCAGGGCCTCCACGAGCAGTCCCGCGCGCCCCGCGTTCACGGCCGCGTCCACGTGCGGGACGGTGCGCGGCAGCAGGCCGCGCGCGGTCTCCGTCAGGACGGGCTTGGAGGGGACGAAGACCACCGGAACGATGGAATCGGCGGGCTCCATACGGATCGCCTTGGCGCTGCCGCCGTCCATCCAGGCCAGGGTGAAGCCGCCGAGCAGACAGGCGGCGACGTTGTCGGGGTGGCCCTCGATCTCGGTGGCGAGCTCCAGCAGCGCCGCGTCGTCGAGCTTGGCCTCGCCGCCTATGGTCACGGCGCGGGCGGCGACGATGCCGGCGCAGATGGCGGCGGAGGAGGAGCCGAGGCCCCGGCCGTGCGGGATGCGGTTGGCGCAGACGACCTCGAGGCCGCGCGGCTGCCCGCCCAGCAGGTCGAAGGCGGTGCGCATGGAGCGTACGAGCAGGTGGCTCTCGTCCCGCGGGAGGGTGTCGGCGCCCTCACCCGCGATGTCGATGTTCAGGCCGGAGTCGGCCACCCGGACGACTACGTCGTCGTAGAGCCCCAGGGCCAGGCCCAGGGCGTCGAAGCCCGGGCCGAGGTTGGCACTGCTGGCGGGGACGCGCACCCGTACGGCGGCGGCGCGGAACGCTGGACCGGCCATCGTCCGATGACACTCCTTGTGACTGTGCGAGATCTTCGCTCTTCGCTGGCTCGCTGCGAATGTACTGGAGAACGTACGACACCCGAAGGCCCGCTGGGCAGCACCACGGTCATATGCGCGGTGGCGGATGTAAGTACAGCGTATCGAAGGAAGGTTCTCTCGCGACATAGGGCGCACAGGAGGCGCACGATGCGTGTCGCGCCCTTCGGCCGACCCCACCGCACTTACGCGGCGCTTTTGTTGTCGTACGGGGCGAGTTGCCGGGTTCCGGGGGACGTGGAGACCCCCGGAACCCGGCTCGCGGAACTGCTGTCCGGCCGGCGCCTCAGACGAGGCCGAGGCGGATGGCCGCGGCTTCGGCGTCCACCGGAACGGTGACCGGCTGCGGAGCGCCGGCGATCGCCCAGTCGGGGTCCTTCAGGCCGTTGCCGGTGACGGTGCACACGATCTTCTGACCGGGGTCCACCAGGCCCAGCTCGGCGGCCTTGAGCAGGCCCGCCACCGAGGCGGCCGAGGCGGGCTCGACGAAGACGCCCTCCTGTGCGGCCAACAGCCGGTAGGCGGCGAGGATCTGGCGGTCCGTCACCTCGTCGATGAAGCCGCCCGACTCCTCGCGCGCGGCGAGCGCGTAGTCCCAGGAGGCCGGGTTGCCGATCCGGATCGCGGTGGCGATGGTGTGCGGCTCCTTGACGATCTCGCCGCGCACGATGGGCGCGGAGCCGGAGGCCTGGAAACCCCACACACGGGGCGTACGGGAGGCCAGGCCGTCGGCCTTGTACTCCTTGAAGCCCTTCCAGTACGCGGTGATGTTGCCGGCATTGCCGACGGGCAGCACGTGGATGTCGGGGGCGTCGCCGAGCGCGTCGACGATCTCGAACGCGGCTGTCTTCTGACCCTCGATGCGCACCGGGTTGACCGAATTGACCAGCGCCACCGGGTAGTTGTCGGACAGAGCGCGGGCGAGATCCAGACAGTCGTCGAAGTTGCCGTCGACCTGGAGGATCTTGGCGCCGTGCACGAGCGCCTGGCCCATCTTGCCGAGCGCGATCTTGCCGCGGGGTACGAGGACGGCGGAGACCATGCCCGCGCGCACCGCGTAGGCGGCGGCGGAGGCGGAGGTGTTGCCGGTCGAGGCGCAGATGACGGCCTTGGCGCCCTCCTCCTTGGCCTTGGTGATGGCCATGGTCATGCCGCGGTCCTTGAAGGACCCGGTGGGGTTCGCCCCCTCGACCTTGAGGTGCACCTCGCAGCCGGTGCGCTCGGAGAGCACCTGCGCGGGGACGAGCGGCGTGCCGCCCTCACGGAGTGTGACCACGGGAGTCGTTTCCGTGACCGGCAGGCGGTCCCGGTACTCCTCGATGATGCCGCGCCACTGGTGGGTGCGATTGCTGCTCATGGGTCCTTACTCCCCTTCAACACGCATGATGCTGGCGACACCGCGCACGGTGTCCAGCTTCCGCAGCGCCTCGACGGTCCCGGAGAGGGCCGAGTCGGGTGCGCGGTGAGTGACGACGACGAGGGAGGCCTCGCCGTCCTTGCCCTGCTGCCGCACGGTGTCGATGGAGACCCCGTGCTCAGCGAAGGTCGTCGCGACCTGGGCGAGTACGCCCGGCTTGTCGGCCACATCGAGGCTGATGTGGTACCGCGTGACGACCTCGCCCATGGGGCTGACCGGCAGCTGGGTGTACGCCGACTCGCCCGGCCCCGTTGCCTCGGCGAGCTTGTTGCGGCAGACGGCGACGAGGTCGCCGAGGACCGCGGACGCGGTCGGCGAACCGCCCGCACCGGGCCCGTAGAACATGAGCCGCCCGGCGGCCTCCGCCTCGACGAAGACCGCGTTGTACGCCTCGCGGACGGAGGCGAGCGGGTGGGTGAGCGGGATCATCGCCGGGTGCACGCGGGCGGTGACGGACTCGCCGTCGGCGGCGCGCTCGAGGATCGCCAGGAGCTTGATGGTGCAGCCCATCCGCTTGGCGGAGGCGAAGTCGGAGGCGCTGACCTCGGTCATGCCCTCGCGGTACACGTCGTCCAGGCGGACGCGGGTGTGGAAGGCGATGCCGGCCAGGATCGCGGCCTTGGCGGCGGCGTCGTAGCCCTCGACGTCGGCGGTCGGGTCGGCTTCGGCGTACCCGAGGGCCGTGGCCTCGTCGAGCGCCTCCTGGTAGCCGGCGCCGGTCGAGTCCATCTTGTCGAGGATGAAGTTCGTCGTGCCGTTGACGATGCCCATCACCCGGTTGATCTTGTCGCCCGCGAGGGACTCGCGCATCGGGCGGACCAGCGGGATCGCGCCGGCGACGGCGGCCTCGTAGTAGAGGTCCAGCCCGTGCTGCTCGGCCGCGGCGTGCAGCGCGGCGCCGTCCTGCGCGAGCAGCGCCTTGTTGGCGGAGACGACGGAGGCGCCGTTCTCGAACGCGGTGGTGATCAGCGTCCGGGCCGGCTCGATCCCGCCGATGACCTCGACGACCACGTCGATGTCACCGCGTTTGAGGAGGGCGGTCGCGTCGGTGGTGATGAGCGCGGGGTCGATGCCCTCGCGCACCTTGGACGGCCGGCGCACCGCGACGCCCGCGAGCTCCACGGGCGCGCCGATCCTGGCCGTCAGATCGTCGGCGTGCGTCGTCATGATGCGGGCAACTTCCGAGCCGACCACTCCACAGCCCAGCAGCGCCACCTTCAGCGGACGCGTACGCATCATTCGACCTACGCCTTTCGATCTTCCATCAGTACCCCGTGCGCGGCTTGCGCGCGGGGTGAGAACCAGTCTCACTCAATGGACAACAGTTTCCACCCTCGGTCCATTGAGTGAGACACCTATTTTGGGGGTCTGGGGCCTTCTCCCCGAAATAACCAGATCATCCCAGGTCGAGACGCAGGAGATCTTCCTCCGTCTCGCGCCGGACGATCACCCGGGCCTGTCCGTCGCGCACGGCGACGACGGGCGGGCGCAGGGCGTGGTTGTAGTTGCTGGCCATGGAGCGGCAGTACGCGCCCGTGGCCGGTACGGCGAGCAGGTCGCCGGGGGCTAGGTCGGCCGGCAGGAACGCGTCCTTCACGACGATGTCGCCGCTCTCGCAGTGCTTGCCGACGACGCGCACGAGCATCGGCTCGGCGTCGGAGGTGCGGGAGACGAGGGTGACGGAGTACTCGGCGTCGTAGAGCGCGGTCCGGATGTTGTCGGACATCCCGCCGTCGACGCTGACGTACGTCCGCAGCCCCTCGAGCGGCTTGATGGTGCCGACCTCGTAGAGGGTGAAGGCGGTGGGCCCGACGATGGCGCGGCCGGGCTCGACGGAGATCCGGGGCGCGCGCAGACCGGCGCTCTCGCACTCCCGCGCGACGATCTCGGTGAGCGCCTTGGCGATCTCGTGCGGCTCGCGCGGATCGTCGTCGGAGGTGTAGGCGATCCCGAGTCCGCCTCCGAGGTCGATCTCGGGAAGCTCGACCCCGTGCTCGTCCCGTACGGCGGCCAGCAGCCGCACGACCCGCTTCGCCGACACCTCGAAACCGGCCATGTCGAAGATCTGCGAGCCGATGTGGGAGTGGACGCCGAGCAGCTCGAGCGAGTCGTGCCCGAGGGCCCGGCGCACGGCCTCGGCCGCGGAGCCGTCGGCCACGGCGATGCCGAACTTCTGGTCCTCGTGGGCGGTGGCGATGAACTCGTGGGTGTGCGCCTCCACCCCGACCGTCACACGGATCTGGACGGGCTGGCGTACGCCCAGCTCACGGGCGATGTGCGCGACCCGGGCGATCTCCTGGAAGGAGTCGAGCACGATCCGCCCCACGCCGGCCTCGACGGCCCTCCTGATCTCGGCCTCGGACTTGTTGTTGCCGTGGAAGGCGATGCGGGAGGCGGGCATTTCGGCGGCGAGGGCGGTGGTCAGCTCCCCGCCGGAGCACACGTCGAGATTCAGCCCTTCTTCCTTCAGCCACTTCACGACGGCCTTGGAGAGGAACGCCTTGCCGGCGTAGAAGACATCGGCGTCCTTGCCGAAGGCGTGCGCCCAGGCCCGGCACCGCGCCCGGAAGTCCTCCTCGTCGAGGAAGTAGGCGGGGGTCCCGAACTCCTCAGCGAGCCTGGTCACTTCGATGCCGCCCACGGCGACGACCCCGTCGGCCGTGCGCGTGACGGTCCGGGCCCAGACCTTCTCGTCGAGGGCGTTGAGGTCGGCCGGCGGCGGCGAGTAGTGCCCCTCGGGCAGGACATCGGCGTGACGGGGCCCGGCGGGATGCGCGGAACGGCTCATCGGTATCTCTCTTCACAGGTCACAGGTGTTCGGGTGCGTCGATGCCGAGCAGGGCGAGGCCACCGGCCAGCACCGCCCCGGCGGCTTCGGCAAGAGCCAGCCGGGCACGGTGGGCGGCCGAGGGTTTCTCGTCCCCGTGGGGCAGTACGCGGTACTGGAAGTCGAGCAGCGCGTCCGCCAGCTCGACGAGGTACCGGGCGAGCCGCTCGGGCGCCCGGTGGTGTCCGGCGGCCTCAAGGACGAGCCGGTGCTCGGCCAGCACGCGCAGCAGCGCGGGGGCGTCCACCTCGCCCGGCTCGGGCCCGAACCCGAGCCCGGCGGCGTTCCTGAGCAGCGCCCGGCTGCGGGCGTGGGCGTACCGCACCCGGAAGAACTCGTTCTCCTCACCCTGCACGAGGAGCCGCTCGGAGAACTCGGGCGTCTCCCGGACGGGCACGCAGAGCATCGCCCACCGGGCGGCACCGAGCCCGTACCGGCGGACGACGTCACCGTCCCGCTTGGCGAGGGGCGCGACGGGGAACCGCCCGGGCCCGTCCTGCCGATCACCGCCCGCCTGACCGCGCAGGATCCGCAGGACGCTCTCCCGCACGACGCGCTCGCGGAGCTCGATGTCGAGGTCGAGGGCTGGGGCAGCGGTGGGACGGGCGGCACCCTGACCCACGACCTCCGAGACGATGCGGGGTGCGGAGGGCGGCGGCAGCAGGAAATTCACGAACCCGGGGCCGGTGACCTCGACACTCTCGATCCCCGGCTCCCCGCCGAGCCGACGGGCCAGCACCCCGGCCACCTCACCCGGCGCGCGTCCGGCGGCCTTGGCGATCTGGAAGGCGACGGGCGTGGCGTAGTCCCCCACCCCACCGGGCCGGGTCCGCTCGACGACGACCCGCTCGGGCACGACCACATCCGCCCCGAGCTCCCCACTCTCGACGGCGCAGCGCACGGCGCGCACGACGGCATCGGGAAGATCGGCGGGATTCACGACACCCAGCCTAGGGGAGACGACCGCCCACCCCGCGAAGGGTTTCGCCATGTGAAATGGCCCGGCTCAGAACCGGCGGAGGCACCCGGGTGACACGGAGGAAGGCGAGGGCTCGCTCATCCCCTCCCCCTCCCGGCGGGAGCCCCTCTCCTCCCGTCGCGCCGGCCCTTCCCCTCGGCCAGCCGCCGTACGACCCGTACCAGCTCGGCGGGCTCGAAGGGCTTGGCAACGAAGGCATCCACCCCGGCCGCGATCCCCGCCTCCACCTCGTGCTGCGTACAGGCACTCACGATCGCGACGGGCACCCCACTGGTCCGCGGATCGGCCCGCAACTGCGCGGCGGCCCCGAACCCGTCCAGCCGCGGCATGACCACATCAAGGGTGATCACATCGGGACACACGTGGTGCACGACGTCCAGGCACTCGGCACCATCATTCGCGGTCACGACCTCGAAGCCCTCCAGCTCGAGATTGACCTTGATCAGCTGCCGGATGACCTTGTTGTCGTCGACAACAAGCACCCGGCCCGAGACGCCTGGCACAACTCGAGAGTAGGTCGGCCCGGGGCCCCGCGTCCGGGTTTTTGCCACTTCCACCCCCTGCGGGCGACCCATGTCCCCCTCCCCCGCAAACCGGTTCCTGATCACCCCCGCGAAGCTGGTAGTGTTCAACCCGTCGCCGCACAGCGAACGACACGCCCCCGTAGCTCAGGGGATAGAGCAACGGCCTCCGGAGCCGTGTGCGCAGGTTCGAATCCTGCCGGGGGCACTTCCGGAAAGAGGGCCTGACCAGCAAAAATGTCGGTCAGGCCCTTTCTCGTACATGCCAAAACATAAACGGTCTTTCGACCGTTGCTGTTTCCCTGGTGCTTCGGGTCCCGACCGGCGAATCCCGCCTCCCTCGTGGCGCGTCGCCGCAGGTCAGAGGGCTTTCGCAGAGAGCCACCGACTCCGCTCACCGCAGGATCCCGACTGTGCGGCGGGCCAGGGGTCTGAGCATTGACGCTTCCCGGACACCGTCTATGACCTGCACGAATGCTGTCGACGGTACGTCAAAAGGCTAACGGTCTGGTGGGTCGTTGCACCAAGGAGGGATATGGCATCTGCGCCCAACTCCCGGTAAGGCGCTCCCGCTCGTATCCCATCACGGCAACACCATTGCTTCACTGTCGGCAGCACGGTTGCCGTCGGCATCCGCCTCTCATCATCGCGGGCGACTCCCCAGCCTGAGCACGGAATTGGCCGGTCTCATGCCCTGCGGCCGCCCCGTAACGCCACGGCGTTACTCAGCCGGGCGCCAGTGTGGTAGCTACAGCAGGGGTGGCGGGCCCGGACGGCATCGCCAACTGGCGCAGCTGCGGGCATTGGTCGCCGGCCCGGGAAACGCCCCGGGTACGCATGTCGGGTAGCCGGTTCATACGCTGCAGCCATACCCGGAACTTCGCCTGCCGTCGCCTTCCACGCCCTGCTGTCCGGCAACAAGCGCTTCATAGCTGGGCACGCCCGAACATCCCAACCAGGACGCTGCCCGCCATACGGAACTCGTCCCGGGACAAACCCCCTTCACCGTACTCCTCGGATGCTCCGACTCGTGGCTCGCTGCCGAGATCATCTTTGACCAGGGCCTCGGGGACCTGTTCGTCGTGCGGACCGCCGGACACGCCCTGGGGGGAGGAGGTACTGGGGAGCGTCGAGTACGCGACCAGCGTCCTCGGTGCCCGCCTGGTCGTCGTCCTGGGGCACGACTCGTGCGGCGCCGTCTCGGCTGCCCGCACGGCGGTGGAGGAGGGCTTCTCCGTCGGCGGCTTCGTCCGTGACATCACCGAGCGCGTCTCCCCGAGCGTCCTCCGCGCCCGCACGGCCGGTCTAGCCTCCGACAGCGACATCGTGGACGAACACATCCGTCACACCGTCGTCCTGCTGCTCGACCGCTCCCGTCTGCTCTCGGGACAGGTTGAGGCGGGGCAAACCGCCGTCGTGGGCCTGGGATAGCAACACGCCGGGGGCCATGCCCGCCAGGTGACCTCCCGCGGCGACATCACTGGACGAGAGCAGGCGAGCTCATGACGCAGCGCTACGACTGCTCGGATCGGGCAGCCCGTTCGGCAGGCCTGCGGGAAGCGGCTTCCGCCGTGCGGCGGGGGCGAACTCGTCGTCCTGGCGACGAATACCGTCTACGGATTGGGGGCCGACGCGTTCGAACAGAGGGCCTTCGCCGCGCTGCTCGCCGCGAAGGGGCGCGGCCGGCACAAACCCTCTCCCGTGCCCCTCGACTCTGCCGAAGCCCTGCGCGAGCCGGTGGACAACCTCCCCAGCCAGGCGCATCGTGGCGAGACGGGGGTCTGTCAATTGAGCGATTTAAAGTCCCAGCCCTGGCTGGCAGGCAAGCTCGGTCTGCAGGTCTGGCCACCAGCAGGGCCCGTGCTGCAGTCCGTCGGCGGCGGCCGCTCGGGCCGGAGCCGATCGCGGGAGCGCGGGTTCCAATCACGCCCGAGGAACTCACCTCCGCAGCGACGCCGTGAACCGTTCCTCGTACGCGTCCGCGAGGTCGTGCAAAGCCTGGCTACAGTCGCCCGTGTAGGAGGGGCCGTGCATCAGCCCCAGCGCGGTGGGGGCGAGGCCGGCCAGTCGGTGCATGGCCGGTGCCGTCCCGGCCGTCAGGCATGACGCCCCGAACACGTCTTCGGCGGCGAGGGCCGGAGAGACGATCTCGCTCTCCGTCAGGGCCGGGGCGTTGCCCATGGCGGTGAAGAGGTCGCCGCATAGGAGAGTCCCGGTCGTCTCCTCGTACATCAGCCCGGCGTCCCAGCCGTGGGGCACATGCGGGGTCTCCAGCCTGCGCACCCGCCTTCCGCCGAGGTCGAGCACCTCCCCGTCGCTCAACGGACGCGGCGGACGGTCTGCCATGTCGTTCACCGACACCACACAGCCCATCGCAGTGTGCGCGACCTCGGCCCGCGGGGCGGCGGCCAGCCAGGAGTTCATGGCACCGCACTCGTCGGCCTCGACATGACCGAAGGTGATCCAGCGCAGCCCCTCCACCGGTGTCACGCGAGCCACAGCGTCCGACACCAGGGGGAACAGCGCCCGAAGCCCGCAGTGGAACAGCAGGGGCTCCTCGGCATCGATCAGGAACTGGTTGAACAAGAGATTCGCTTCACCGATGTATGTGGACATCCGGTAGATGTCCGGTGCGATCTCCGTGACGGTCGTCTCCACGCTGCGCCATCCCTCTCGTCCCCCGCCATCCGCGCCCAGTATCACTCCCGTTCCCCTGGCAGGCGGACCGGCCACCCCCGGCCGCTCCGGAGGCGGCGTCCCGGTTCCCTCCAATGGCCCACGGCGGCTATCGACGCCCATGCATACGGCACAACGCCGACCCAGTACCCCAACGGCTGGGGCGCACCGACGCCTCGCGACAAGTCCAGGGCCAGGAACGGAATAGCCACAGGTCAGGGGCTACTCCGTTGTTTTTCCGCGAGGACTACCGAAACCCCGCGGTCAACTGAGCTGCGGGCCTGCTGGCGGCTCGGCAGGAGCGGCCCGTGAGCGTCATGGGTTTCACGGTCGTGAATGGGAGAATCGCAGAGATCGACATCCTCGCCGACCCCTCCCGCCTGCCCCACCTTGATCTACCCGATGCATGAACCACCGTCCCCGGCGCCGCCGGTTCCCCGTGGCCACCTGTACCGACATCGTCTTGCCGGTTCATCCCCGGCGGCGGGCAGCGGGTCGCGCTCGGCGACGTGCCGGGCGACCGCGTCAACGCCGGGGGCGTCAGGAACATGAGCCGGCCCAGACGGCGGGCCCGGGGCCGCTGGTCAGGAATCTGAAAGGCCCCCGGCCAGCCGACACGGGATCGCCTGAACCAGGGAGGCGTCAGTGACTCAGGCCGTGTGGCTCCACCGGCAGGCGGCTTCCTGGCCGGACACTTGCCTCGCCCAACCGGACAAGGGGAGCCCATGCCAGAGGATCAAAGCGACGACACCGGCAGCGAGCGTCTGGACACTCTGGAACGCCTCGCCATGAAAGAGCTGCTTGACCAGACCAAAACGGACACGCTGGAGAAGCTCTCCGGTGTCCCGGGCAAGCGCGGCGAGGGCCTGACGGCCTACCACGCATCGCTGTTCCGGCTTGAGGAAGGTCAGGCCCGGATGCGGGAGACGGCCGCCCGGCATCAGCAGGAACTGGCCAGCGTGAGTCAGATGGTCACCGAGATCTTGTCAGCCCTCTGCAGGACCGGCCAGCGGCCAGGAGAATCCGCCTATTGAGCGTGACCGGATGGTCAGTCCCGGACCTGGACGGGGGGAACGCGGTGCGTGGTCGCGGCGCCGACCAGGTTACGCAGGGCCGGGTTGGCGAGGTCGTCAAGGGTGCGGATCTTCACGTGGCGCATGTTGGCGCCGGTGCCTTCGAGGAGCCCGTCGGGGTCGGGCAGGCCGGTGCCGTAGTAGAAGCCGAAGACGACGTGCTGGGTGAAGGGCGCCAGCCAGCAGAATTGCTCGCTCATCTTCTTCGGGCCGGTCCCGTAACCTGCGCTTCTCTGGCTGGTCCAGACGACCTCGACGGTCTGGGGCAGCACGTCGAAGATCAGGGTGCGGCAGCCCGCGGCCAGGTTCCGGATGCCCTCGGGTGACGCCTGGGTCATCTCTCGGAAGACGCTGTCGTCGGTGGTCACGATGCCCTTGCCGGCCATGAAGTCGCTCTTCCTTCTGTGTTGTGGGGTCACATGTCGTCGAGTACCGCTTCCAGGCCGCGCATGACGTGGGATCGCCAACCACCGCCCATCATGGTGCGGGCGCGCTGCTGGATGGGGTTGTCGGGGTCGAAACCTTCATGGTCGAGGAACAGGCGGGTGCCCCGGCCCTCCGGCTCCAGTGTCCAGGTGATCGTCCAGTCCACCTCGGCACTCCCGTCGCCGGACGGTGCGGCGTCCTGCCAGCCGATGCGGAGCATCCTCCCCGTCTCGAACGCGAGGACCTCGGCCCGGACCGTTCCGGAGAAGCCGGTGGCCTGCACCGGCACGCCGTGCATGGTGTAGCGGTGGCCCACCCGGAGCCGGAAGTCGCCCGGCATGAGCCACCGGGCGATCAGTTCCGGCTCCGTCAGAGCCCGCCACACCTTCGAAGGCGGGTGGGGAAGGAACTGCTCCACCCGTACCGAGGTCAGGTCGTCATGATCGGTCATGCCTCATCGTCGTCCATGGTGTCGAGCACATCCCGAAGGCCGGTGAGCCTCTCGCGCCAGAATCGCTCGAACGGCCCGAGCCAGTCCTGGACATCGTGCAGCGGGGTGGCTTGCAGTCGGTAGATCCGCCTCCGGCCCTCTCTTGTCTCGCTTACCAGCCCGGCTTCCCGGAGCACGCGCAGGTGCTCCGAGAAACTCGGCCGCTCCATGTCGAAGCGGGCGGCCAGGAGCGAGACCGGCTGGGGGCCCTCGTCGCGCAGCAGGCTCAGCACTTGGCGGCGGACCGGGCTGGCCAGGGCCGCGAAGATCCGGTCCTGCGCCGACAGGTGGGTACGCATCGGACCGGTCAGGGGGCCTTGGTGGTCGACAGGACCAGGCCGTTGCCGTCCGGGTCCTTCAGCGTCGCCTGGCGGGCCCACGGGTAGTCCACCGGTCCTTCGACGGTGATGCCGGCCTCCGTGAGCGCGGCGCAGTCGGCGTCGACGTCCGAGGTCTCCAAGACGATGCCCTGTGCGTGACCAGGGGTGAAACCCATCTCCGGGGTGGCGAGGGTGAAGGAGGTCTGCGCGCCCTTCGGGGCGATCTGGAGCCACCGCATGGGGCCCATCTCCTGGTCCAGCAGGACCTCGAACCCCAGAGTGCGGACGTAGAAGTCTCTGGCCCGGTCCTGGTCGGCCACGGGCAGGGTGACGATCTTCGCGTGCGTGATGTTCATGCACCCACCATACGTAGGTAATTTCCTACATGTCACGTCGATCTTGCAACGTGACGACTACGACGACTCGCGGTGATCGGCGCTCCGGGACGGCCACCGCGTCCGGCGGGCAGTCATCCCCCGTGGCACCTAGGATCAGAGTCGTGGAGGTTTCACACATCCATCTCACCGTGCGTGACCTGGAGGCGGCGGTCAGCTGGTTCCGCAGCGTTCTGGAGGTCACGCCCGGTTTCCGGGACGAACGGATGGCGGAGTTGGAGCTGGGCGGGCTGGGTGTCGTCCTCGATGAGGGACCGGCGGACAGTCAGGCCACCATCGCGCTCGCGAGCAACGACTGCGATGCGGACTACGCGCGCCTCCTGGATCGGGGCGCCGACACGCGGGAACCACCCTCCGACCGGCCCTGGGGCACCAGAGCGGCCTACCTCAAAGGGCCGGCCGCGATCACGATCGAGATCGACCAGCCGCTGAGCGGACGAAGCCCAGACTGACTCGGCTGCCGCCACACTCCGAGACCAGCTCCACTCATCACGCCACCCGCCAAGTCCCCTACCGCCTCGACATCGGCAACTGCCGGCTGACTATCGCCGGACAAGCACGCCCGCTCGATGACCTCACCATGAAACTGCTGCTGGACTGGCTGGAGCACCGGCGACGCCAGCGCCCGAACACGGCGAATCTCCACCTGCTGATCAACAACCAGACCGCCACCAAGACGAGCCGCGCCAGCAACCACTGGATCAGCGCCTCGATACGCGGGCAGGTTCCGGATGCCGTCGGGCGGCTGCACGGCCGCGGCGGCGACGGCGGCGTTGAAGTGCCTTTGGGTTGATCTGCGGGTAGCCTGAAGTTAGAGAACGTTACGTTCTCTAACTTCTCCGGCTCAGGGAGTGGTGATGACCGCCAGTTCCGCCGTCCCGCGGTGTGGTGATGCTGCTGGGGGCCATGGACCAGACGACGATGACCCCCGCCCTCCCCGCCGTCGTGGGTGATCTGGGCGGCGTGGCCGAGATTCCCGTCGTGGTGACCGCCTATGTGGTAGCCGCCACCGTCGTGATGCCGGTGTACGGAAAGCTCGGCGACCGGTACGGCCGCAAACCCGTGCTGCTGGCCGCGATCGGGGTGTTCGTCACCGGTGCCATCGGATGCGCACTCGCCCAGTCGATGCCGGTCCTGATCCTCTTCCGTGTCGTACAGGGCGCCGGCGGAGGCGGCTTGATGATCGGGGCGCAGGCCGTCATCGGCGAGATCGTGAGCCCTCGCGAGCGGGGGCGCTACCTGGGCCTGCTGGGTGCGGTCTACGTCATCGCGGCGGTCGGCGGCCCGCTGTTCGGCGGGCTCGTGGTGGACCATCTCAGCTGGCGGTGGATCTTCGCCCTCTACCCGCCGCTCGGGCTGATCGCCGCCCTCGTGGTGATCCGTACGCTGCACCTTCCCCGGTCCCGCGGCCGGGCGCCGATGGACGCGGCCGGTGCTCTCGCCCTCTCGGTCGCGGTGGTGTCCCTCGTCCTGCTCGCCGGAGAGGCCGGACAGGTCGGACAGGCTGGGGCGGGGCCGACGTGGAGGGTGCCCGTACTGGCCGGGGCGGCGGCTGCCGGTGCCCTCGCCTGGCTGGTCAGCGCTCGCCGCACGGCCGATCCGATCCTGCCGCTCCGGCTGTTCAGGGAGCCGGCCTTCGCGATTCCCGTCGCGATCAGCTTCCTCGTCGGCTTCGCGCTGTTCGGGACGATCAGCTACCTGCCGTCCTTCCTCCAGATCGCCCTGCGGGCCTCGGCGACCTCGGCCGGCCTGGTGGTCGCCGTGCTGATGGGCGGCGTCATCGTCACCATGACGCTCTCCGGCCGGATGATCGCCCGTACCGGCCGGTACAAGCTGTTCCCGGTGATGGGCACCGCCATCACCGCGGCGGGGCTGGGCCTGCTGGCCCTTCTGCACGCCGGCAGTCCGACCGGCCTCGTCATCGCCTTGGTCCTGGTCATCGGGCTGGGGCTGGGGCTGGTGATGCAGGTGATGATGACCATCGCGCAGAACGCGGTGGACCACAGCGACCTGGGCGCCGCCACCTCGGCCGTCGCCTTCCTGCGCCAGATCGGCGCGTCCGTCGGCGTCGCCGTGACCGGTGCGCTGATCACAGCACGGTTCTCCGCACGCCTGCCGGCCGATGCCGGAAACCAACTCGACCTCCGGGAAGGCGCATGGGCCCCAGACCGGCTCGCGGCGCTCCCCGAGAGTCTGCGCGCCGCGGTCGCGGACGCCTTCGGCGAGGCCGTCCCCCCTGTGTTCGCCCTGACGGCGCCGCTGCTCGCGCTCGGATTCGTCCTCGCGCTCGCCACGCCCCGCCGCCCGCTGCGGACCACCGCACATCTCAAGGAGGAGACAGCATGACGTTCATCGCGGAACTCGCCTCGCTGGGCCGGGACGACCTCGCCCTCGCCGGCGGCAAGGGCGCGAACCTCGGGGAGTCGCTACGCGGCGGGTTTCGCGTTCCTGACGGGTTCGTCGTCACGACCGACGCCTACGCGGCGGCACTCCGGGCCGCCGGCCTCGACCCCGCGGGCCTGCTGACAGGCGACGACGGCGCGCGCCTGCGTGCGGCCATCGAGGCGATCGATATCCCCGAGCGGCTTGAGGCCGAACTCATCGAAGCCTACGTCCGGTTGGGCGGCGGACCGGTCGCCGTGCGCTCCAGCGCCACCGCCGAGGACCTGCCCGGCGCCGCGTTCGCCGGACAGCAGGACACCTACCTCGGCGTGCTGGGAGAGGCGCACGTGGCCGACGCGGTGCGACGATGCTGGGCGTCGCTGTGGACCGACCGGGCCATCGCCTACCGCCGCAAGCGCGCAGTCGCCGAGGACGGGGTGCGCATCGCCGTCGTCGTGCAGCGGATGGTCGACGCGCAGACGGCCGGGGTCATGTTCACCGCCGACCCGGTCAGCGGCGCCCGCGATGTCCTCGTCGTCGACGCGAGCAGCGGACTCGGCGAGGCGGTCGTGTCCGGACTGGTGACCCCCGACCACTACGTGCTCGGCGCCGACGGCCGCGTACGGGAACGCACCGCCGGCCGTCACGAGGTGGTCCTGCGCAGCGGCACGGACGGCGGGGTGACGCGAGCGCCCGGCGCCCCGCACGCGTTCCTCCCCGATGTGGTGCTGGCCGAGCTCGCCCGGCTGGGCACCGACGTCGCCCAGCACTTCGGGCGCCCTCAGGACATCGAATGGGCTTACGCAGACGGACAGTTGTGGCTGCTGCAGGCCCGGCCGATGACCGCGCTCCCGCCGCCCCCGGTGCGGCTCAACCGCGCGCAGCGGCTGATCGGTTCGATCCTGCTGGAGATGCTGCCCTACCGCCCGTACCCGATCGACATGACGACCTGGCTGCCGCATGGGCCCGCCGGTCTGATGGCCGAGATGATGAACCGCTTCGGCTTCCGGGGCGGGTTCCAGGGCTTCCTGACCGAGCAGGACGGTGTCGTGGACCGTATGATCCCGAAGCCGCCGCAACCGACCCCCCGCGCCGTGCTGGCCCCGTTCCGCCTGGTCCGTCTGGCCCGCAGATACGACGCCGGCGAGTGGACGAACGACCCGCGCTACACCCGCTTCGTCACGGACATCGCCGAGCTCTCCGGCCGGGATGTGACCGCCCTGGAGTGGGCGCGGTTGGTCCGCATGCCCCGCCGGACGCTGGAGCTGGGCAAGCCGATGGCCCTGCTCCGTGGCGACTACCTGCCCCGGCTGGCGGTGACTCTCGCGCGGCTCTGGCCGATCCTGGCGGTGCTGCGCCGGACGTCCCTCCTGGGCGATCTGATCGGCGGTGGCCGCACCCGCACCGAGGACGCGAACCGCATGCTGGAGGCCCTCGCCGAGCAGGCCCGCCGGGAGCCTGCGCTGGCCGAGGCGGTGGACC
Organism: Streptomyces sp. NPDC058525; assembly: GCF_042719495.1. Taxonomy (NCBI): domain Bacteria; kingdom Bacillati; phylum Actinomycetota; class Actinomycetes; order Kitasatosporales; family Streptomycetaceae; genus Streptomyces; species Streptomyces sp. NPDC058525. The sequence continues at coordinate 7,605 of NZ_JBHXNP010000030.1, read as the reverse complement.
GGCTCGACCCGGCGGCCCTGGATCCCTTCCCCGAGTTCCGCGCACGATTCGAGACCTTCCTCGCCGAGTACGGAAGCCGCGAGACTGAGACCGTGCTGCTGGTCACCTCACCGACCTGGGGGGAGTCCCCGGAGGTGGTACTCGGTCTGATCTCCGCGCTCGCTTCGGCGCCGAAGGCCGACGCGCCCACGTCCCGCGCGGACGCGGCGCTGCACCAGCTGCTACCTCACCCCCTGCTGCGCGGACGCCGGGCCCGCGGGCGGATCGAACGACTGGTCACCACCGCACGCACCGGCCTGGCGTTCCGGGAGGACAGCCACTTCGCCATGACGGCGAGCCTGCCCGTCCTGCGGCGGGCGCTCCTGGAGATCGGGCAACGGCTGCGCGAAGCCGGCGTCCTCGCCGACCGCGAGGACGTCTACCACCTGCGCCTGGAGGAGATCGAGGCACTCGGCGACCCCGCCGCTCTGACCGAGCCGCAGAAGGAGCGGCTGCGGGCCACCGTACGAGCCCGGACGGCGCGCCGCGACGAACTCGACGGAGTGCGGCTCATCGACCCCGCCGCGGTCTTCCCCCGCAAAGACGGCGGAGACGCGCTGGTCACCGGCACCCCGGCCAGCAGCGGCACGGTCACCGGCCCGGTCCGGATCGTGCGCGGGCCCGCCGAGTTCGCGCGGCTGCGCAGCGGCGACGTACTCGTCTGCCCGCAAACCAACCCGTCCTGGACGCCCCTGTTCCAGCGGGCGGCGGCGGTCGTGGTCGACTCCGGAGCGGTCGCCTCGCACGCGGCGATCGTCGCCCGCGAGTACGGCATTCCCGCGGTCATGGGCACCGCGAACGGGTGCAGCGTGCTCACCGACGGCCGACGCGTCACGGTCGACGGCGGCACCGGCCGTGTCACCGCAGCGCCCGAACCGGGGCAGACACCATGACAGGCGACCACCGGGCGGCCGACCACCGCACGATGCCCCGCCGCCGCGGCAAGGCCCTCGACGACGCGATCCTGCACGCCACCCTCGACGAACTCACCGAGGTCGGTTACGCCAACCTGACCATGGAGCGCGTCGCCGAACGGGCCGGCACGGGCAAGGCCTCGCTCTACCGCCGCTGGCCGAGCCGGATAGAGCTGGCCTACGACGCCGTACGCCACGCCCTGCCCGACCTCACCTCGCCACCCGACACGGGAAGCCTGCGCGGTGACCTCCTCGCACTGATGCGCGCCATGGCGCACGCCATGGACGGGCCGACCGGCGAGGCGATCCGGGGCCTGCTGAGCGACGCACTCGCCGACGGGAAGCGGCTGGCCGAACTGCGGCGGAACTCGCAGAGCTCGAGCCGCCGGGCCATGCACGAGATCGTGCGGCGTGCGGTGGAGCGGGGCGAGATAGAGGAGCGGACCGTCACCCCGAGCCGTCTCGACGTCGCTCCCGCACTGCTACGCCACCACTTTCTCTTCAACGCAGGCCGGGTTCCGGACGGCGTGATCCTCGACGTCGTCGACGACATCGTGATCCCTCTCCTCCACGCGCCCGCACCCTGACGGAGACCCGAAGCTTCTGACCAAGGTCTCCGAGCGGGCACGACGGTAGCGCTGCTATCCCTTTCGGCCGTACCTCGGCTGACCCTCCTCAGGTGAGGCGCAGCGCGGGGAGTACTACCGCGTCGATGTAGCGGGTCATGTAGGCGGCGTCCGGGGGCTGGTGTTCCACGCGTGGGCGGGCGGTCGCGGCGCCGACCAGCATGTGCGGCAGGAGGGCCACAGCCGGCGTGTTCGGATCGACCTCACCGCGCCGAAGCGCGCGGTCCAGAGCCGCCTCGAAGGCGTACAGCGCGGGCTCGAAGATCAACTCATGGAGTGCCCGGTCCAGATCGGGGTTGTTGGCGGCGGCCTGGGTCATGGCGCGGACGATCGCCGCGTCCCGCTCCACGTCGTCGCGAGGACGTGCGGTCAGTGCGAGCAGGTCGCCCCGCAGGGAGCCGGTGTCGACGTCCGCGGTCGGGACGGGGCCGGCGTGCCGAAGGGCGCTGGCCACGAGTTCCGGCTTCCCGTTCCACTGGCGGTACAGGGTGGTCTTGCTGGAGCGGGCACGGGCCGCGACGGCGTCCATCGTGAGCGACTCGTAGCCGACTTCGAGGAGCAGATCCATCACCGCCCCGTAGACCTCGCCGACCCGCTCGGGGGGCATGCGGGAACTGCGTAGGGGGGCTGTCTCCGGTGGCATTGTCTACGTCTCCTCGTCGGTGCCAAACAGTTTCGCTTGCCGATCAGTACACACGACCGCCGACGGCGGTGTCAGTGAGTGAGGGCTCTGGCCGGCGCACCTTCCACAGTCTCGCCCCCGATGGGTGTCGACCCGCCCTCAGGGCCCGCGTTGATCAAGGTGACGGCTGCCGCGGCGGCGATGATGAGGGCGCCCGCGCCCCACCAGAAGGCGGTGCTGAAGCCGTGGACCGCAGCCTGGTTGGTGAACTCCCGCTGCCCCAGGACCTGAGCCGAGGCTGCATATGTGGCGGCCCACGTGGCGGTGGCGCTGGCGGCGAGGGTGTTCAGCAGGGCGGTGCCGATGGAGCCGCCCACCTGCTGCGAGGTGTTGATCATTGCGGAGGCGACCCCTGCGTCGCGCGGCTCGATGCCGGTGGTGGCGAGGTTGGTCGCGAGCATGAAGGCCGTGCCCAACCCCAGGCCCATAAGGACCAGTCCGGGAAGGACCACCGTCGCGTACGAGCTGTCGGTCTTCATCTGGGCCAGGATGACAAGGCCGAGGGCCGCGACGAGGAAGCCCGGGCCCATCAGGAGACGTGGCGGGACCCGCAGTGCCAGCCGGGCGCTGATCTGGGTGGAACCGATGACCATTCCCGCCACCATCGGCAGGAAGGCGAGGCCGGACCTGAGCGCCGAGTACCCCATCACCAACTGCAGGTAGTAGGTGATGAAGAGGAACCCGCCGAACATGGCGATGACCGCCATCCCGAGCGACAGGTACACGCCGCCGCGGTTTCGGTCCGCTAGTACCCGCAGTGGCAGCAGGGGCGCCTTGGCCTTGGACTCCACGAAGATGAACGCGGCCAGCAGGACTACGGAGACGCAGAACAGGGCGACGGTCAGACCGGCACCCCATCCGTCGGACTCAGCGCGGGTGAAGCCGTAGACCAGTGCGACCAGTCCCGTGGATGCCAGGAGCACGCCGGGTATGTCCAGGCGGCTGCGGTTGCGGTCCTGGGCGGAGTCGTGAACGAACCTCCAGGCGCCGGCGGCCGCGACGACGGCGAAGAGGATGTTGACGTAGAGCACCCACCGCCAGTTCAAGTACTCGGTGAGCACGCCGCCCAGGAGCAGGCCGACCGCCGCACCCGCGCCCGCGATCGCGCCGTAGACACCGAAGGCCTTGGCCCGCTCCTTGGCGTCGGTGAACGCCAGGGTCAGCAGCGACAGCGCGGCCGGCGCGAGCAATGCGCCGAAGACGCCCTGCAGCGCACGTGCCCCCAGCAGCATCCCGGTGGTGACGGCCGCGCCTCCCAGCGCGGACGCGCCGGCGAACCCGATCAATCCGACGAGGAAGGTCCGCCTGCGTCCCCACAGGTCCGCCACCCGGCCACCGAACAGCAGGAGACCGCCGAAGGCGAGCGTGTAGGCGGTGATCACCCACTGCCGGTCGCCGTCGGAGAAGCCCAGGTCCCGCTGGGCCGAGGGCAGCGCGATGTTCACAACAGTCGCATCGAGCACCACCATCAGCTGGGCGACGCAGATGAAGACGAGCGCCTTCCAGCGCCCAGGGTCCGCCTTGGGATTCATGGGATTCCTCCATATGGCCGGTCGCGGCCGGTTCTGCCGCTGTGTGGAGCGGTCACCTCGCTCGATTCTCGCATACGATACTGTTTCGTACACTTGCGGTGGGCGAAGCGGCGCGGAACAGGGTCGGGCAGCCCTTGCCGAATTCGGCGGCGGCCCGGCGTCCTGCGGGTGGGGTGCTCGCAGACGTACAGCTCAGCACCGGCACGATCGGGTCAGTGGCCACTGCTGGAGGGCGAGGCGGAAGGGGACACTCTCTCTGCGGCATGCCCGCCCGGGCCCGCCCCGTGCGCCTGCCGCTGCCGCGTGCATCCGGTTGGCCTCAGCGCCACCACTGATCAACGAGCCTCGACGGCCTCTCGCTTGTCGCGTCCATCGGACGGCGCTGCACCGCCATCGGCGTTCGCTGCGAACTGAGGACCGGGGCGTTCCCCGTCTCACATGCCCCCATGGTTGGCTGCCGGTCAGCCCGGCATGCCTTCGTTCGTGTGCGGAGCCGGGGCGCGGCGCAGCCAGTCCCCTGCCGCCATCGAGTCGGTCGGCCATGGCGCGAAACCGAACGGAAGCAGCAGCTCTGTTTGGAAGCAGGCGAGCGTTGAGGCATAGGTGGGCAGCCGTGCGGCGTCCGCCCACCGGAGGACGGGGGGCAGCAAAGCATCGAGGACCGCGTCGTCGGCGGTGGGAGCAACTCCTACGGCGGCCAGCCGCACGTGTTCCTCGCGCGGCGTCCGGCCGTCGCGTTCTCCCAAACGGATCATGTTCGGGGGCTCGAGTCCGTGCAGCCCCAGGAGCGACCTCTGTTCGTCCTCGCCGAAGACAACGCCAGGAGGTATCCACACCGCGGCCGCCGCCAGCGTGCCGAAGCCGGATTCCGCCACCCACACCTGCCCTGCCTCCAGACCGAAATGAGCGAGAGTCAGCCGAAGTTGGGACTGAGACCTAGAGAGGAAGGCGGCTTGGTCGGACGTCAGCCGATGGTCGCCGGACAGCAGCCGGACGATCGCATTGACGTCCTGGAGCGATGCGCGGCGTGCGGTGACCTGGTGTACGTGGATCAGTGTCATGACTAGTACGCCTTTCGGTATGAATGGGACCGAAGATACGGCAAGTGGCTTAAGTTCTATGTTCATCCAGCGGCATGAGCGTGGATCCCATCCCGTGACATGACAGCCGCCTCCTACGGGAGTTGACGCGGGTAGCGCGCCCTACTGTCTCGACTCGACGAACGGCTGCCCGCAGGCGGACGACGGCTCATCAACCCCCTTGCGGACGGGCCGAAGGCAGGGCGGACCGCGCCTGGCCGACGCGTGCTGCCGATCGCCGTGCCGGGCAGCTCGCGGCGGGGATGGGCGGTGTCGAGGGCTATCTACTGCGGGCGTGGTACGGGAGAGGCTCCGGTTGTATGTGTGAGCGTGACGACCGCAGGGTGCCGGGCGGGCAGGGTTGAAAGGCGTTGGGAGCGCCGGATCACATCGGGTCGACGACCGTCTTACGGGAGGTCACGGCTCCGAGGTGCTTTCCCCGATGTCATCGCGTTCAACAGCTCTCGGAGGTTTGATGTCCGCCCTTGCCCGCTGGTGCCACCGGCACCGGCTCGTGACCGTCCTGCTGTGGGTGGGGCTGCTGGTGGGCCTCGGCGCCGCGTCCGCAGCGGTCGGTACGAGCTACAGCAGCAGCATGTCGTTGCCCGATACCGAGTCGAGCAAGGCGATGGGCCTGCTCAGGCAGAGCATGCCGGCGTCTTCGGGAGACACCGAGACGGTGGTGTGGCAGGTCCGTGACGGGTCGGTGAACGATCCTGCGGTCAAGGACCGGATGGGCGCCACCCTGGAGGAGATCGCCGGCGCCCCGGGAGTGGCCTCGGTGGTCAGCCCGTACAGCACGCAGGGCGCCGCCCAGATCAGCGAGGACGGCACCATCGCGTACGCGCAGGTGAACCTCGACAAGGACGCCGATACGGCGGATCCCGAGCAGGTCCAGCATGTGATGGACCTGGCCAGCGACGCCCGCACCGACGGACTGGACGTCCACATCGGTGGCGCGGCCGTCCAGAACGCGGACTCATCCATGAGCACGACCAGCGAACTGATCGGAATCGCCGCCGCGCTGCTGGTGATGGGACTCGTCTTCCGCTCGGCGTGGGCGGCCGCGCTGCCCATCCTCACGGGGGTGGCGGGCGTAGCAACCGGGGTCCTGGCCACCGGCCTGGCCAGCCACGCCATGAGCATCACCTCCATCGCGCCGACCCTGGCCATGCTGGTGGGCCTGGGTGTGGGCATCGACTACGCGCTGTTCATCGTCAACCGGCACCGCAAGGGACTGATGTCGGGCCTGAGTGTGGCGGACTCCGTCACCCGGGCCCTGGACACGTCCGGGCGCGCCGTGGTCTTCGCCGGTCTGACCGTGATGATCGCCCTGCTGGGCATGTTCGCGCTGGGGATCGATTTCCTCAACGGCATGGCGATCGCGGCCGCCGCGACCGTGGCCCTGACGGTGCTGGCCGCGATCACGCTGCTGCCGGCCCTGCTCGGCCTGCTGAAGCTCAGGGTGCTCAGCCGGGCCCAGCGCAGGCAGCTGGCCGAGCACGGACCGGTCGCCCTGGAGCCCGTCGGGATGTGGGGACGGTGGGCGGCCAGGCTGCAGGCCAGGCCCACCGGCAAGGCCGTGCTCGCGGTCCTGGTCATGGTCGCGGTCTCGCTGCCGCTGTTCTCGCTGCGGCTGGGTTCCTCCGACGCCGGCAACGACCCGCAGACCACGACCACCCGGCAGGCCTACGACACGATGGCCCAGGGCTTCGGACCCGGTTCCAACGGTCCCCTCATACTCGTCGCCCAGGCCCCCGCGGCCGCTGACCGCGCGGCGCTGACCGCGCTGGCCGGCAACCTGCGCTCGGTGGACGGGGTGGCATCGGTATCCGCGATGCCCATGCGGCCCGGTGACACGACCGGCATGGTCCGCGTGGTCCCCACCACCTCCCCGCAGTCGGTGGAGACCTCCAACCTGATCACGCACCTGCGCGACGACGTGATCCCCCAAGCGGAACAGGGCACCGGACTACAGGTCCACGTCGGAGGGGCGACGGCGATGGCCGCCGACTTCGCCGACGTACTGATCGGCAAGCTGCCCGTCTTCCTCGCCGTCATCGTCGCCCTCGGCGGGCTGCTGATGATGATCGCCTTCCGCAGTGTCCTGGTCCCGCTGATCGGCATCGGGATGAACCTGCTGACCATGGGCGTGGCGTTCGGTGCGATCGTCGCCGTCTTCCAGTGGGGCTGGGGAGTGGAGGCGCTGGGTCTCGGCGCCGCCGGACCGGTGGAAGCCGCAGCACCCATCCTGATCATCGCCATCCTGTTCGGGCTCTCCATGGACTACCAGGTCTTCCTGATCAGCCGCATGCACGAGGAATGGGAGCACACCCGCGACAACCGGCGTGCCGTACGCGTCGGGCAGGCCGAAACCGGACGGGTCCTCGCCGCTGCGGCGGTCATCATGGCCTTCGTCTTCGGCTCCTTCGTCTTCAGCGGCGAACGGATGATCGCCGAGTTCGGCCTCGGGCTTGCGCTGGCGGTCCTCCTCGACGTGCTCGTCCTGCGGATGGTCCTCGTCCCGGCTCTCATGCACCGCTTCGGCCGGGCCAACTGGTGGCTGCCACGGTGGCTGGACAAGGTACTGCCGCACCTGTCTGTGGAGGGTGCACCCGACCGCGGTCCCGGGCAGGTCCTCGTGCCGGATGCGGCGGAGCAGTACGCGGATTCCCGCCACTGACCGTCGCGCGAACCACCGTCGGGAGGGGACCGGTGCACACACCGGTCCCC